>PWFZ01000108.1 GCA_003555185.1 Balneolaceae bacterium
AATTCCCGGTTTATGCTGAGCAGTAATATAAGCGATCACGTAGATTTCAGGGTTTCTTATAACGCCAATTACAATATCGTGGAGAATTCTATCCGGCCGGAGCTGAACAATAATTACTACGCGGGACGAGCCTCCACTTCCTTCAATTTAATGCCGTGGAAAGGATTCGTTTTTGCCAGCGATGTAAACCTGCAGCACTATGCCGGTTTGGGAGATGATTACAATCAAACCAATGTGTTTTGGAATGGCTCCATCGCCTATAAATTTTTTGATGATGAATCCGCTGAAATCAGGCTCACCATGTTCGATATCCTGGGTCAGAACGACAGCATCAACCGAACAATTCTGGAAGATTATATCGAGGATTACCGGTCAAATGTGCTGAGTCGTTATGTACTTGTGTCGCTGCGGTATAAATTTAGTTCGTTTTAACTGGAATTCGATATTAATGCGTGCCATGAAGAAGTTAAGGAAGTCATTTTAGTTCAGAATCTCCCAGCTATCATAAGTGGCATGACGCAATATTTATATGAAGTTTTGATACACTCTTTTTAGCTTTCTAACACTCAGCTACTCAAAAAGATCAGAGCTCAAATATCGATCACCGCGGTCGCAGGTGATACAGACGATAACTCCTTCGGATAATTCATCAGCCAGCTTCAGCGCAGCGGTGAGTGCTCCTCCGCTGCTCATGCCACCCATTATCCCCTCCTCTTTTGCCATTCGGTGGGTCATTTCTGCAGCTTCATCCTCGCTCACATCAATAGTTCGGTCTACCCGGCTTGCTTCAAAAATTTTGGGCAGATATTCGGGCGACCATCTTCTGATTCCCGGAATGGATGAGCCTTCAGTGGGTTGTGTTCCCACAATTTGTATGTCAGGATTTTTACTTTTAAGAAAGCGGGAAACGCCCATAATTGTACCGGTTGTGCCCATCGCTGACACAAAGTGGGTGATTTTTCCAAGTGTATCGTGCCAGATTTCCGGACCGGTAGATCGTTCATGCATTTTGTAATTATCAGGATTAGCAAACTGATTAAGCTGATAAAATCCCTTTTCGTCAGCCATTTCCTGCGCAAGCTGACGCGAATATTCAATCGTTTTATCTGCCGGTGTCAATATCACTTCGGCTCCGTATGCTCTCATGGATTTGATCCGTTCCTCCGTGGCATTTTCCGGCATCAGCAATTTCATGTTCAGCCCTTTTATGGAAGCGATCATTGCCAATGCAATTCCTGTATTACCACTGGTTGCCTCCACAAGTGTATCGCCCGGTTTGATATCGCCCCGCTCCAGAGCCCCGCTGATCATCCCAAGTGCAGCCCGGTCCTTTACACTTCCCCCGGGATTTTGACCTTCGAGCTTACAATAGATTGTTACATTTTTATTTGTCGGGATGGATTCCAGTTTAATAAGGGGTGTGTTACCTACAAGTTCTTCGAGTTTCATGACAGGTTTTTAACAGTTAGAAAATTTATTTCAAATGACATCAAACCGAAAAGCGGCTCGATTTTAAAGAGAGTTATTTAAACGTAATGGTGTCCGTTTCACCGTCGGCATTTGTCATTTTGGCTTGATAATACACTTTTGACTCAGCAGGTACGCTGCGGGTCAGCCACACATTGCCACCAATAGTACTATTGTCGCCAATGGACGTTTCACCTCCCAAAATGGAAGCTCCGGCATAAAGGATGACGTGATTTCCAATGGTTGGGTGACGCTTTTTGCTGGCGTCCTCCTTTTTCACGCTCATGGCTCCGAGGGTTACTCCCTGATAGATTTTTACGTGAGACCCAATTACCGTGGTTTCACCTATAACGATTCCGGTTCCGTGGTCTATACAAAAGTGATCGCCAATAGTGGCTCCGGGATGTATATCAATTCCGGTTTCCCGATGTGCATGTTCAGAAATAATCCTGGGGATAAGGGCGATTCCAAAGCCCACAAGTTCATGCGCCAGCCGGTGCGCCGCCATGGCATAAAATCCCGGATAAGTACGAATGACTTCCGCTTTGCTTTTTGCAGCGGGATCACCCATATACATCGCTTCGATATCAAGCAGTAGCCGGGAGCGTATTTCAGGCAGCTTATTAAAAACTTGATCCTCCATACCCTCTATGCCACTTTTTACACACGCCTGATTTTGGTCAAGAATAGAACGAAACTCACGTTTTAACTCTTCAAGTCTCTGTTTGATAGATTCTTCATCAGAAAAACGCTCTACGGCAAATTCGGGAAACAGAACGCCTACCAGCTGATTAAAAAATCGTATTACCAGTTCGGGTGGCGGGCATCCCAACGATTCGCGGTGGGACTGAAGCAATGTTTTATAAAATGTATTAGGTAGACTCATTGTTTATGGGGGAATATTATAAAAAGAGCTGAAAGATAATAAATATTGAGTCCACAGAAGAGAGACGGTTATGATCTGATGGTGTCACTCATTATTTTTTTGTTGGAGGTATTTTTGACGCCTTCGTTTTGAACCTCTACAATTAATTCAATCCACTTCCCAAGCACATTCTCCTCGGAAAAAGTTTCCCGAACGTCAATGGCTTTTCCAGCTAGTTTTTTTCGCAGTTCAGGGTCATCCATCAATAATTCCATCGCTTTTGAAAGTTCATCTCTGTTTTCTGCTTCAACCAATAATCCATTTTTGGCGTGATCTATAACATGTCGCGGGCCGGAATCACAATCGAATGAAATAGTAGCGCATCCTGCTGCCATAGCTTCGAGAACAACATTGCCAAATCCTTCATTTCGGGAACTGAGTACAAAAATATCAGCGTGTTCATACCAATCTCCAACATTGCCAACACCACCCGGTAGCATAACTTTGTCCTGCAGATTTAACTTCTCGATTTGATTACTCAGTGCAGTATACTCCTCTTTCTCGCAGCTGTCCTTATCTACTCCCAAAATGACTAGTATCCAATTTTCATTCTTTATTTTATTAAAAGCATCCAATAACAGATCAAATCCTTTTACAAAAGGCCTGGAGCCGACGGCCAAAATCAGGTTTTTATTGGCGGGAATAATTGAATCAGGGAAGACAACAGGATCGATGGAGCGCATTGGCCATTGTACGGAATTAGGTATGATGTGTACGTTTTTTGCTCCGGTATTATGCTTCAGCCAGTCAGCAGCTTCCGGTGTTAAGGAAGCGTGGCCATCCGCCAGGCCATAGAGTAATTTCCGCATCACATACCAAAGTGAAAAGTTCCAGGTACCCGGAAAATTCCGTTCTGATACCACAATTTTTGCAGGAGATCTCTTGCCGGCGAGTATACTCATCACGGCTGAATCAGTCATCATTCCTATTAACACGTCGGGGTTTATTTCGCGTAGATGAGCTCGTAATTTTAACCAGACCGAAAAATTTTCTGTTATTTTTGAGAACAATTTCTCTTCGCCATTAAGATTTAGCGATACGCGGTGAACCCCATCAGGCACGGTGTAAAAGTCCATGTCGGTTCCGCGCTTGGTTATGATAGTGACCTCGTAATTACGATTTGTCAAAAAGCCTGCTAATGCAATGGCAACCCTCTCTGCACCACCACTTGTTAACGAATAGAGGTAAATACAAATTTTCGTCATAACTCGTGTAAGGCTTTGATGGATATGGACTCTCTTCGCCATACAAGTTACAGGAAGTTTCGCAATTCGGGTTACACTCTGCATGCATTGACTTGCAATTTCGCATGTTTTTTGGACGTAAGTGCAGACGGAAAAATGGAAAATATTGTTTATTGCTGAAGGGTCTTGAGTCAATTCAGAAGTTTTCAAAAAACCCTGTTCATTAAGTCGCTAAATCAAGATTTGATGAATGGTATCATGGATACAAGGTGATCATATCAAAAGTGATTCAAACATCTTTTTTAGGGGATATCATTTAATCAGGGTCATTTTTCTTGTCTCCTGCCAACTGTTCGTTTGTAATCGATAGAAATATTGCCCCGATGAGAGTATAGAGGACTTAAAACTGAATGAGTAATAATCAGGTGAGAGATCCCGGTTTACAAGTGTTTGTATGAGCTCACCTGAAATATTATAAATTTGAAGCTGAACGTGTGATTCTTCAAAAAGGTCAAACTCAATATTGGTAGTGGAGTTAAATGGGTTCGGATAGTTTTGTTTTAGTTCAAATTGGGTGTCCGGATTATCAGCAAAAAGTTCATACGGCTCTGTTTCTACTGTTAGGCCGTAGGCTACTGACTCGTCTGTTGATCCATTTACTACAGCAAATCGCAGTGATTCGAGCTCGTTTAATCTCCAGCCGGTTTGAACCCGGGATGCCTTGTCAGGACTTGAATAGGTTTGGGTTCGAATGCGAATATCACCATTTTTAAAAACTCCTATCATACCCACGCCAATTCCGGAAATAACGCCGGTATTTTTAAATCTTAGGACAGCCTGATTATCGGGTTCATTAGTAGGTTCCACGGAGTAGTAGTGAGCTGCAAGGGGGTTTAGAAAGTTAATTTGTGTATCAAGTTGTTCCGGAAACTGAGTAAATGTGTGGCGAAGAATCGGTGTGGGATATCGGCTCGCGGCGGTAAACCCAAAGTCAGGATGGCTAAAATCACCCGAAGCCATGTGCCACATGTGATTTAGTAAATTCTGGCTTTCCAGTTTTGCCGGACGACTTTCCAGTGTTCTTTTTATGGTTTCTTCAAAGTTTTCATCACTGTTAGCCATGGAACTCCAGACATCTGGCCAGAATTGATCACCAAATTGTTCGGCGAAATAGTTCATCCAGGTTACGTGATAGTAAGCAACAGGAGGGGCAGTTTGTGGACTGCCAAAAATAGAAGCTGAGGTAGGTTCTCCTGGGAATTCAGGGTTTATCAAACGGTTTATATACCAGTTCACATTGTTAAAAACCACATTCTCAGCGTATACCGCATCCATTTCCAACCAGTCAAATCCACCACGGAATTGGCTTGCGATAAACTGACTCGCGTGTTTGAGCTCATGTGCAATTAAAGTATATATGTTTCCCTTCAAATCATCAGGGTGATCATTTGAAGGTAACCTTTCTAGATTGTTATCGATCACTACATAGGTGTTATCGGGCCCGGTGGGATATGCCGCACCAAAAAAATTTCTCAAAGATTGGACTCTTATTACGTATGGCTCATCCTTTAAGAAGTCGGAATACCCAAGTGTGTTAACGAGATGCCGATACGATGAATCAGCTGCAAAACTGATGGCTTCGATGTAGTCCGGAACCCCGCTGTTGTTGGAGTCAATAGTAGAAACGGCTTCACTTCCTTCCACTCTATAGAAGATGTTAAAATTCCCGGAATCGGATTGATGAAGTAATGCCTCATGCGATGTAGATGGATTTAGAATCTCATCAAACTCAGTAATGGTGGATGATGATAACTGGCTCTTATGGTGAAAAAATTCATGCAAAACCGGTGTAAGGCAGAACAGATGTGAGTCATGATTAACGTGAAATTGACGGTCTAATCGATTAGGGTCGACACCGGCATAGAGTTTCTGGAGAAGCCCTTCTTCGAACGAGAGTTCTCCTTTAGTTACCATCAAATCTATGGATTGAAAAACAGATATTTCTTCGGCTTGATGAACCTGAGCAAATGCAATACCCGGACAGAATAGAACCAACGAAAAGAAAAGGAGAAGGAAGTAAATACTTTTCATTATGAAAATTTTTGTGAACTAGCTCTTAGTTGAATAGTTGGGGTATAGTATTTATAAAATTTTTTCTAAACAACTTTTCATAACAGACAGTGGGGATCGGGGTATAGAGGACATGTTACTTATCGTCATTCCATGACATCTACCAATCCTTTCGGGTCATCAAATAAAAAGTAAGGTGAACTTTGGTGTGTTTGTATCTCGTAAAGACCCTCCAAGGGTTTCGAACCCTTGGAGGGTTGGGTTGATTATTTCTGTAAGGAATTCCGTGTTTTTGGTTCATACAGAAAAGGGCAGAAATCAAAAAAGAGAAGAGTTATGAAAAAGATCATATCAAAAATTAACAAAGAAATTAGAGGGTTCATCAAACACATGGATGCTGAACCGGATGCAAAGAGACCTACAACTTTCTGGTTTTATTCCGATTCAGAAGATAGAATCTACCGTTTGTCTCAACACCTTCAGGGTAAAGGTTTAAAAATTGAATATTGTGGCCCCTCTGCTTCTAATGACAAACAACTACTGATCGCTGAAAAATGGATGTACCCAGCAGAAGAATCGACGAACAACCTATGGACTTATTTCAATGAGCTTGCCGAACGGTTTGGAGTGGAGTTTGATGGGTGGGAAACAAGGCTTGATATATGAAAGGGGTGTGGATTGATTTTGAAGGAGATACTTGCGGTTCTAAATGAATTCTTGGATGGTTGGGCTATAGTGTGAGGTATTTCAGTTATTTTTATTACTATGTTCTAGTAGCAAAAATAGAACGCTGTTAATTTAATGTACCCTTGCCTATGCGATCTTCCATCTTAATTATTGTAATCTCCTTATTCTCATCAAGTATACTTATTGCACAGGATGTACATTGGAATCAATCCACTGAAAAAGAGGAGCGACCATTATTTACAGAGCATTTCACACCGGATGAATTTTCTGAAAGGCGCGATCGTATTTATAAAGAAATTGGAGATGATGCATTTGCGACAATCCAAGGGGCACCGATGCCAATGGGATTTCAATTTTTTCGGCAGAACAATGAGTTCTATTATTTATCAGGAATTAAATCTCCGTATGCATATTTGATCCTCAACGGTCAGTCTAAAACCGCTACGGTTTATCTTCAGGATCGCAACGAAAGCCGGGAATACGGAGAGGGAAAGGTGTTGTCGTATCAGGATTCTGAATTGGTTAAAGAGCTGTCGGGAATTGATAGAGTGAAGCATATCGACGATTTGAAGGCTGATATTGAACAATTTGACAGCGATAGCAACTACAAAAAAGTATATACGCATCTTAGTCCTTATGAGAATCTTGGAGTAACACGCTCCATAGCCAGTCGTACTCTTGCGGATCGAAAAGGTGATCCGTTTGATGAGCGGCCGGGTCGACATCAGGAGTTTATCAATCATCTTGATAAGTTTACCACAAACTTGAATATGCAGGACCTGGACCCTATAACCGATGAGATGCGCAAAATTAAGAGTGAAGCTGAAATTAAGCTGATTACCATCTCCAGTAAACTGCAGGGATACGCGATTAAAGAATCGATGCGTTCTACTAAGCCGGGGATCAAGGCGTATGAGATGGAGTCCATCGCCCGATATATCTACTGGAAAAATGGCGTTGAAGGCGAAGGGTATTACGCTCTTACCCATATTGGCCCTGATGCATATATGAATCACTATCACGGCAGTGAACGACCCGCTCGCGATGGCGACATGATTTTGATGGATTACGGTCCGGTCTATAGCTACTACACTAGCGATATGGGGCGTATGTGGCCGGCCAACGGTACCTTCAATTCGGTTCAGCGTGAACTATACACGTTCTACCTCACATTCTATGAAATGATTTTAGATAACATAGAGATAGGACTCACTCCTCAGGAAATCATGATAAATACTTTGGATCAATTCGATCTGGTATTAACAGACATGAGTTTTTCAAAAGAGGTTTACAGACAGGCAGCGGAAGACTTTATTGATTCTTATCGTCAACGAATAAGCAACCCAAATATGGGGTTAGGTCATGGCGTGGGACTTGCTGTTCACGATGTGGGAGATTATTCTACACCTATTGAGCCCGGAATGGTATTTGTGATTGAACCTCAGTTCAGAGTGCCGGAAGAAAATATTTATGTACGCCTTGAGGATATGATTGTCATATCTGAAGAGGGTGTTGAAGTAATTACCGATTTTGTACCGCGTGATATTGAAGGTATTGAAGCACTGATGCAGGAAGAGGGGCTACTGCAAAAATTCGATTTTAAACTGGATTAAATGTAGATCTTGATGGATTCTGAACCCTGGGGTGAGTAGGTTGGTTTTTCTAATTCACCGGAATCAAAAGAAGTACATTTGCCACTCCACGCTCCCCTTCATTGTCAAATTGGCGATTGTCACTCGGGAAGCTAACCACCCCTTTTTCCTGAACCCACATCGCTGTAGAACCTCCGCCATCTAAATTCAGGGCAGAGATTGCTCCCAAAGACTCCATCAGTTCAGTCAACTCGGGAATCGACATTCCATACGCCTCGCTTGATCTGCCATCTACGGTAATGAGCAGGAGTTCACCCGTTCCGGTTATTCCCACTGCTGTCCTGGGGTGTCGATTCTGATTGAAAGGATCATTATTAAACGTTTGTACATCCTCATTCAATAGTAACAGGGGGCCTGAGCCTAATATGGAGGGATTGTCAAGAGATAACCAGCCCTCATCAGGACGTGCGATAATGTAGGCTGAACCGTCATCAGAAATTCCGATGCCTCCGTTTTCAGAATAGAGCCGACGGTTTACTGCACCCTGTGCAATTGTCTCTCCATCCACCCTGAAAAAGACGACCGATCCGCCACGTTCTACATCAAAAAAGGAGCCGTTGATAGCAGCTAAAGCTTCATTTTTTTCAGCAAAGTGACTGGTTTTTACCAAAACAGAATCCGACCATGCGAAACGCAGTGCTGCTTCTGCACGGTTCATATCTATTCTAATCACGTTGATACTTTGCTTGGATTCAAAATAGTCAGCGCCGTGATATTGCTCCAAAATGACACCTTCAGCAATCGTTTCAGAATTCCACGAGGCTGCCTCAACCGGAAGGGGCAGTTGTTGTGCATGCACCATATCCTGCAATGCGAAGGTGGTGACTAAGAGTAGGAAGAACAGGGTTTGTCGAAGTTTTTTCATGGGAAACATGTTAATATTCACCGTTCTATTATTCAAAATTCTTTTCAGTCACTTCCCGATACAAAATCTCGAAAAAATAGAGCTCAATATATCCTCATTGGTAATCTCGCCGGTGATGGCACCGAGATCTTTGAGGGCGGCGCGAAGGTCGATGGCTAAAAAGTCGCCCGTCATACCCTGGTCCAAAGCGTGGATGGCTCGGTTTACATTTTCGCGGGCTTTTTGCAATCCGTCGCGATGGCGGGATGAGGTTACTAATATACTTGACGTATCGTAATCTTTGTTTTCAAGCGCCCGCTGTTTCATCACCTTTTTTAGATCCTCGATGTTGGTGTTGTTGATCGCGGAGATTTTTAAATCGTAATGGATGCGATCCTCTTTTGGGGTTTCATTTTTGGGACTATTTTTCAGATCGAGCTTTGTGCCAATCAGCAGAAATGGGGTTTCACTGGCGCGCTTTTGAAAGCCGGCAATTTCTTCCCGTTCTTCGCTGTCAAAAGGGAGGGAAAGGTCTTTCAGGTAGACTACCAGGTCGGCTTCTTCGAATGCTTTTTGGGATCGTTTTACGCCTTCCGCCTCGATAATATCTACGGTATCGCGCAGGCCGGCGGTGTCGATCAGTTTAAAAAGCAGTCCATCGTAGCTCCAGTCGGCATCGATAGTGTCGCGGGTGGTTCCGGCAATTTCGGTGACTATGGCCCGTTCGCTGCCAATAAGCGTATTTAGAAGGGTGGATTTTCCCGCATTGGGACGGCCGATAAATACGGTCTTTACGCCATCTTTCACCAATCGTCCCGTTTCGTAGGTGTCGAGCAGGTTGCCGATCTCCACATTCAGGTCGCTGAGTAATTTGTGTAGCTGCTCCTTATTGGCAAATTCTACATCCTCTTCAATAAAATCGAGTTCCAGCTCCACCATGGCAGTGGCATCAATTATCTGCTGGCGAAAGGTTTTAATGTGCTGACCCAATCGTCCCTCCAGCTGCTGATTCGCAGCATCCACAGCTTTAATACTTTTGGCATGAATCAGATCTGCCACCGCTTCGGCCTGATCAAGATCCAGCTTTCCATTTAAAAATGCCCGCTGGGTGAATTCTCCCGGTTCAGCCGGCCGTACATCCTGATCCAGTATGGTTTCCAATACGGATTGTGTGACAAGCACTCCGCCATGACAGGAAACCTCTACTGTATCCTCACCGGTATACGATTTTGGGGATCGAAACACCGTAGCTAAAACCTCATCAACAATACGCCCGTCTTTTTTAACAATCTTGCCGAAGTGGACCGTGTGAGAATCTGCTTTTGTGAGATCTTTACCACGAAAGCAGCTTTTCACTTTGTCAAATGCTCCTTTGCCCGAAATACGAATAACGGCAATTCCTCCCTCTCCAATGGGAGTGGCAATGGCGGCAATGGGTGTTTGGTGGTTTATTTCGGACAATGATTTATTCGCTAAAAGTTTATTTCGGTTGGGAAATCTTTAAAGAAGCATTTATTAAGTTAAAATAAGGATTCAGTAACCAAATCAGAACGCATTCATCACTTTTCATCCATAAGATTACGGTGACAGCCTGTAGATTCCCCAGCTATCATTCAGCTTCTCATAACAGATCCGATCATGTAACCGGTTCAGCCTTCCCTGCCAGAATTCAATCCGGTTCGGTTTTACACAAAATCCACCCCAATTCGGCGGACGCGGTATACCACCAGCTTCAGATCTCTTTTCCATCTCCCTGAGTTTTTCTTCCAACTCCTCCCGGGACGAAATCTTCTCGCTTTGGGATGACGCACGGGCACTGAGCTTGCTTGATTTGGGGCGTTTGGCAAAATATGCATCTGATTTCTCTTCAGGGATTTTTTCTGCCCGGCCTTCAATATGAATCTGCCGCATCAATTCAGGCCAGTAAAAAGTAATAGAAACATTTGGGTTCTCCTGTATTTGCTTCCCTTTTCGGCTGTCATAGTTTGTGTAAAATACGAACCCGTTCTTATCAAAACCTTTCAGTAATACCGTACGGCTTGATGGTTTTCCATTCTTGCTGGCCGTCGCCAGTATCATCGCATTCGGATCAGTTTTGACCTTCTCCACGGCTTCATCAAACCAAACGGAAAATTGCTCAACCGGATCATCATGGACATTACTTTCTAAAAAAGGTTTTCCTGAATATTCCCGACGTAACATCTCTAAAGCCTGTCGAGCAATCGTTTTAGACATTGATATTTCATCTTTGGCAGGAAGCCATCGCTTTAACAATCTGAACATTTCTTTAACCGTTTATTCAGCTTTAATTACATCATTTATGTGACTCTGCAACACTTTTTCAAATATTTCAACCATGTATACCAAATAAATGCAGGTAATATTCTTTGGAACAATTTCAGAGAGATGGAATAAAGGGAGGTTATTATGGAAACAATGTCCGATTATTTTTACTTAAGTTCTCTAAACACTCCTGCTGACTACATGGTTTTTGGTGCATTAATTCTGTTTGTAGTTGGCTTTGTATCCTTCTTTTACGATCCGCTGCGGGTTCAATATAGATCCAGATACTTTTTTTATGCGTCAATTATCCTGTTCATCCTGGCCGTTTATTTAGGGTGGAATGATCTGGACGAAAAGATTATGCGATTCTGGGAAACTCTATAGTTTTCTTGCAGAAATCTAACGTCATCTGCGTAACACTGCGAGAAACAAGGGGGTGAAATTTGATCAGGCTGAAGATCTTAAATGATGTTTGGACTGTGTTCTCGCGGATTGTCGCTGATGAAACGCTGAGTCTCGCAGAGGTAGATCGTTAGATCTAATCGATGTCGGATTAAAACCTTTAGTTCACTTTTGCCATTGTACTCCTCATTGCATTCTTTCTGCGAAAATCTGCGCAAAACTCTGCGTAACTTTGCGAGAAACAAGTGGGAAAGAATTTGATCTGACTGAAGATTCTTAAATGATGCTTGGACTGTGTTCTCGCAGATTATTGCTGATGAATCGCTGAGTCACGCAGAGGTGCATTGTTAGATGTCATTCTGTGAATTCTACGAGAATACTGACGCTGATAAAGTAAGGAGATGCCGGATCGGGATCCGGCATGACTTTAAGGTATTAACATAAACTAGGAATCAGAATATAACGGGTTTTCAAAAATTACATACTCCTCCACTGGTTTCCCACCTACCAAATGCTCCTGTATAATTCTCTCCAGTACCTCAGGTGAACAGGAGTGATACCACGTCCCTTCGGGGTAGACCACGGCAATGGGGCCGCGTTTGCAAATCCGCAGACAGTTTGCCTTGGTGCGGTAGATGCCTCCGGCGCCATCAAGGTTGAGCTCTCTGAGTCGCCTTTTTAAGAAGTACCATGACTCCAATCCTATTTCATATTTGCAACATTTGGAATTGGTCTGATCTGCACACAGAAAAATGTGTCGTTTAATGGAGGGAATGTGTAGCTCTTCGGCTTTTATTTTGGCTTTGTCACTCATGTTTGTTAAGGTCGATTCAGTGTAATGAAAGGGGGATCCCGTAATTTATGCAATCATTTGACAAATAAATGTAAGAGATAATAACAGATGGTTGGAGTTCTTTGGAGTGTGATTATATCACCTCTGTTTTGCAGATCGCAAAACATACTAATAAAAAAATAACAAGAGAGAACAAATGAACAACTACAAAAGACATGGTATAGGTATAGTAATATTTTTAATTGTGGGAGCGCTCTACATTGCCTCTTGCGGTGACGGTGTTAATACGAATCTGGATGATCAGATGGCTCCATATACAGAGCTTCCGATGATTCAGGAGGCATCAAGTGCTACAATGACTGTAAACAGAGGGGCTACTAAAGACTTCGATAGCTATTTTGCGTTTGATATAAGTAATATTAATTCGAATGGCTTTTTAAGTGAGGGACTAATCGAGGGTTGGTGCCTTGAGTGGAATAAGCCGATTGCGCAAAACAACGACGTTCATAGCGACATTGAAATGTACAGTACCTACGGCAACAGTACCTGGAAAGCTGCAAACTACCTGATGAACATCACGGATAAATTGAGAGCAGAAGATTCATCAATTACCTACCGAGAAATTCAGGTTGCACTTTGGTCACTCATCGAAACTCCAAAATTCAATCTTGATGAAGTGCTTTCTGAAGACAAAATGCCGCCCCGATTAATGAAGGATGGCACGCCAAATTTTGATGTCGATAAGGTGAAGGAAATTGTAAACCGTGTGCGAAGTGAAGTATCCGGTTTTAGCTACAAGCCCGGAACACGATATCTTGTATTTGCCAGAACCGATGATGATTCTCAAAATGGTGGGGTTGTTGCCGGCAATGAAACTGCATGGGCAGTTGAAACAATGGATGGCGAAGTAAATTCTGCTTTATCTACATGTTTAAGTGATATCCAGGGTTTAAGCAGCAACCAATGGGGTTGGTCGAACGGGCTGTACTCTGAGAGTAGTGACGAAGTTGTATTGGATGTCTATGCCGCTGCCGGTCAGTGTGAGCTCGAAAGAGGACATTTTGTGGGGGAGTTCAGATTTACTTACGAAAATGGGGTGTTGAGTTATACGATTGAAATGACAGAAGAGTCAGATTTCACAAATGAGCTTTACAGTCTGGCAGAACTTCACATTTACGCGGGCAACGCTATTTTGCCTACAGGGCCAGCTGGTGGTTTAACTGCAGCTCCGGGTCAGCTTGGTGTCAATATCGATTTTGATGAGGATACCTATGAGTATAGCGGCACTATTGAGGGACTTCAGGGAGAAATTTATGTTGCAGTACATGCGACTGTTGTAGGATTTAATCCCGGTGTAGCAATATAGTCATTTGATAAAGCTCTTCGGCTAATGTCGAAGAGCTTTTGTTATAATTTTACTTTTTAACTGGATTTAAGAACTAATTTTGGCATTAGAATAAGGTGGTAACTCTGAGTTTTGCACCCATATAACATACTATAGAGAGAAGGGAGCACATTGATATTGTTATGTGCTAGTTTATTATGCTACGTAAGTCATTTGCCATCATGTGTTTATAGTTTAGGGAGGTGCGCATAATTATCATTCGGTTTTTTTTTTAAAAAATAGCAGTGTGACCGCTAAATAGTTGATTATTATAAACATGCTTTTTTCTTGCTTGGGTTATAGGAATTTCTAATATTGGTCACATCTAACAACATTAGATTGTTTAACTAATCTTAATAAATCATTGCGAGGCCATATGTTGAAAAAGTTACTATGCTCTCTGTTATCATTTATGATTGTGATTATTTTCGGTGCTTTAACGAGTATCGCCATGGCACAGTCAAGTACAATAACAGGGACAATTACAGATGCTAATACAGGAGATCCTATTCCTCAAGTAAACGTGTTTATCATGGAGCTTGGAACAGGTGAGGCTACGGATTTTGACGGGCGGTTCGAAATTCCAAATGTAGAACACGGTACCTATACAGTCCGTATTAGTTCTATTGGGTTTGTCACGAACGAATCCGAAATCACCGTAGATGCTAATAATACTGAGTTCAACTTTGCATTAAGAGAAGATATAAGAGCTCTTGATGATGTAGTTGTAACAGCTTTTGGCCTGACCCGAGAGCAAAGATCTGTTGGCTATTCTGTTCAGGAAATCAGTGGTGATGTTGTGAACAGGGTTGATCAGGGAAACATTGTTGGTGCATTGGCAGGTAATGTCGCAGGTGTGCAAGTTGTTGGTTCTGCCGGTGCAAATCTTGGTGGTTCGGAAAGAATCCGAATTCGTG
>PWFZ01000359.1 GCA_003555185.1 Balneolaceae bacterium
GAAGATGCGATGCGGGCGCTCGAATTTGGAGCTGAGGGCATCGGCCTTTGCCGGACCGAACACATGTTTTTCGGGGATGATCGAATAAAAGCTATTCGACGAATGATTGTTTCTAAGACACTCGATGAACGTAAAGAAGCCCTTGATGATCTTCTTCCATATCAGAAAAAAGACTTCATAGAAATTTTCAGGGTGATGGCCGGCCTGCCGGTAACTGTCCGCCTGCTGGATCCACCTTTGCATGAATTTCTGCCACACGAACCCGAAGAAATTGAGCGCGTTGCAAAAGAGCTTGGTGTAACAATCGACGATTTCAAACAAACGGTCCGTTCACTTCGCGAATTCAATCCTATGTTGGGCCACCGCGGATGCCGGCTAGGCATCACCTACCCCGAGATCACTCAAATGCAGTCACGAGCGATTTTGGAAGCAGCTGTAACGCTGAAGCAGGAAGGCATTAAAGTACTGCCCGAAATCATGATCCCGCTCATTGGCACACCCCATGAGTTCCGGAACCAAAGGAAGATAATCGACCAAACAGCAGCAGAGGTTTTTGAAGAGATGGGAGACTCCATTGAATACAAAGTTGGAACAATGATCGAAATTCCCCGGGCAGCGCTGCTGGCTGATCAGATAGCTGTGGATGCGGAATTTTTCTCTTTTGGCACAAATGATCTGACACAGATGACGTTCGGCTACAGCCGTGATGATTCAGGGAAATTTCTTAATGACTACCTGGATAATGGGATTCTGAAAGAAGACCCGTTTGAGGTGCTCGATATTGAAGGAGTGGGCCAGCTGGTGGAATTGGCGACTCGAAAAGGCCGTGCAGCAAAACCGGGTTTAAAAGTGGGGATTTGCGGAGAACATGGGGGCGAACCGAAAAGCGTGCAGTTCTGCTATGAAATTGGTCTGAATTACGTATCGTGCTCTCCATTTAGAGTTCCTGTGGCAAAATTAGCTGCAGCGCAGGCTGCGTTGACTCATCACGTTGACTCACCCCCCATCCCCCTCTCTACACGAGTGCAGAGAGGGGGTGACTTTGGAAGAAGTGCATCAATCTACATAGTTTAAAATTTTAAATTTAAGATCATCGATTAATGAACCTCAAATGGGAAATAATTCTCCTAAATCAAGAAATACACTTATTGGTCACCCCTCTATGCGAAACGCCAGTGAAGTAGAGAGGGGGGGACTCTTGAAGAAATACATACTTAAATTTAACTACCTGAAGTCTTAAAGCTTTTTATTTTTGATTTAAGGTCATCGATATTTGCGAGTTCTTCGTTTTTAAATCGAAGAACTCGTAAACCGAGACTTCGAATGATCAGATCTCTTTCTCTGTCGTAGTCCTTTTGGTAATCATGAATTTTTCCATCCAGCTCAACCACTAGTTTTAGTTCTGCGCTATAAAAATCAGCTATAAAAAAGTGGAGAGTCTTTCTGTCTTCTTCATAAATAAGGGGATGCTGCCTAAAAAATTTTATCCCTTGAAGTTTTCTATTCCTTAACTCTTTCCACAGAGTTTTTTCTGATGGAGTACAATTTTTGCGTAACTCTCTGGCAAGTTGAATAATCTTTCTTCTGCTTCTCATAACAGAAATCGATTTATATATATTTCCCACTATTAAATCTCAATAATGGGAAATATTCCTTGTAAATCAAGGAAACCTATTTCTGGTCACCCCTCTCTGCAATCCGCCGTTAGGCGGGAAGTAGAGGGGGGGACGGAGGTGAGTCCGCCGCTGATAGAAATCAGCCCAGCACGAGTGGAGTAGATATCGCTTCGCGTTCAAATAATGAGCGGATCGGAGTCTGGAATGATATTATTCAAAGAGAAATAATCCTCATAATTCAAAAAACCATTTCCTGGTCACCCCCTCTCTGCGGAACGTCAGTGACGTAGAGAGGGGGCCGGGGGGTGAGTCACTGATTACTTATCCGATACCGAATGATCTCTTCCAACTCCACACTCTCACCGCGCTCTTGTTGTAAACGCTCAATCAGCGATGTACTTAATCCTATTCGTTGCATGCGAATTAGCTGATCAACAGTTACATCTGTATAGCCGAGGTCGTGTACCCGGCTCGTATAGTGTGCCGTAACTCCTGCACGGCGGAGGCGAACAAATTCATCCACATCCAAATCGTACCCAAGCTCAATCATCATAGCCATAAATGATGATGATACACTTGCCTGTGCAAGACGAACAGCCTCTTCAAGAGTGAGATCATTAAAGCCAAGCGCGCGTACATTTGAAATATAGGTCGCCGTTACGCCATCACTTCTCAATTCTCCTAGATCATCATGGCTTAAACCCGTATAACCCATTTCAATCATTCGGGTATTCATTCGGTTTAAGAGATCTTCACTGGGCTGATTCATTGCCGACATACTCGTGGCAAAAATCTGAGCGCCGGGTATACTTATCGTATTTTTTATTTTTGAAAATCCACCAAAAATTAAATAGACTACAAATACTATGATGAGCAATTTTCCCCAGTTCGATTTATTCCTTTCATCTTCCGGCTCACCACCTCGTTCCAGCTCATTAATTCGATTATCTAAATAACTGTCGAGCAAATCCTTTTCCTGATCGTGCTTTTTTTCATAAGATGTACTCATAATTCCGCCTCCGTTATAACGTCTATTTACCAACTACTTCAGTTAACATAATTTATATTTACGCATAATCATTAGCCACAGTTTCAGAAAATTAATTTCCAAGTTTATTACCCATATTCTGTTATTTTGGATGAAATTCTATTAACCAATTGAACTTACTTATGCCTGCAATGCGCACTCCATTTTACCTGTTGATTTCTTTTTTCTTCATCCTATTTATAGCCTGTGACCAACAGGCGGTCTATGAGTCAAGCGTTGATTCCGAGCAGCTCTTACAGGATGTTGAATATCTCGCCTCTGATGAGCTTGAAGGTCGACGAACCGGAACAGAAGGTAGCAGAATGGCACAAAATTATATCGAAGAGCGGTTCGAGTCACTTGGTTTGATGACATTCGGAGACTCCTACCGTCACCTTTTCGATTTTACCAATCCACGGACAGAAGAGGAGTTTACCGATGCCGTAAACCTAATTGGCTATATTGAAGGGAGCGAAAACCCCGAACGATTTATCGTGATTACCGCCCATTATGATCACCTGGGCGTTCAGGATGGAGAAATTTATAATGGTGCAGATGATAACGCCTCCGGCACGGGCGGGTTGATGGCTCATGCGCGATATTTCAGTGAAAATCACCCCAAAAACAGTCTTATATTTATTGCGTTTGATGCAGAAGAGCAGGGACTTTCCGGAGCCCGTCATTTTGTTGA
>PWFZ01000218.1 GCA_003555185.1 Balneolaceae bacterium
ATGATTCGCAGGAGGAGGTATATTTGCAGGCACTACAGCTTCTTGAGGAAGCAAAGGATGACCTGATGGCAGAGTCCATAGGCCCTGTAGGACAAAGTGATTTAATCTATAATGGCGATACAGCCGCCTGGTTAATGGCGGCCTATTCAATAGAGGCACAAATCCATAATCGATGGAGCAATATCGAGCCGGAAGCGTCAGCTGAAAGAGTAATTGCTGCAGCAGAGAATGGATTCGAGTCACCTGCAGATGATTTAACGTTCGATAATTTCGGAACCGGCTCAACAGAGCAACATCCATGGTTTCAGGAAGCGGCAGACCGGGGACACCATGCATTCAGCCAATCCATGTTTGATGCGATGGACCCTGTGGATGATCCAAGGCTTCCCGTTTTTGCTGTTGAAAGAGACGGTGAAATTGTACCCGCACCAAACGCACAGGCCGAACAAGATCAATTTACTGCATCTATCTATTCCGGCCTCTCTGAGGACATCATCAACCCAACTGCACCCATGCAGTTAATGACCTATAGCGAGTTAATGTTCATTGTGGCAGAAGCTCATTTAAGGCTTGGGAATGATCTGGAGGCCCAGGAAGCGTACGAAGAAGGGGTGAGAGCTGATTTGGCATTTCATGGCATTAGCGAAGAGGAAGCTGATGCATTTCTTGCGCAAGAAGGAACGCTTCCGGGTGGAATACTTCCTACTCCGGGTGATTTGGACCTGGAACAGATAATGACTCAAAAATGGATAGCACTATTTCCATTTCAGTCACTTCAGGCATTTACTGATTTTCGAAGAACCGGATTTCCCGAATTAACCAATCCGGTTGGCCCTATACCCAACAGGTTTCCTTATCCTCAAAACGAAATAGATAATAATCGCGATAATATACCTGATGTAAATATTAACACTCCTGTATGGTTCCAGGGTGGATAGTGACGTTTATAATCTAAACTCAAAAGCCGGGGCTGTTAAAGCTTCCGGCTTTTTTTTTGTAGACTTAAAATGTAGAATTGTCAGAAAATAATTGGTTAATCAAAAAGTCTTTATACCTAAATAGCTCAGGGGGATTAAGTGCATATATTTGCAATTAAAAAGGGGGATTCGACCCAAAATATTAAGAGAAAGAGTAAGGAATTCTGTTGTCTTTAGAAGTTTTTAATGAATGTAAATAGTTTATAATAAGTATAAAAAGCACTTGTAAAGTATTCCAAATAAAAAAGTTTCAATGAGGCTTATTTAGGTCTTTAATGCACTTTTAAAGAGTGTATGTGAAACTATTAGGCATGGTTTTTAATTGAGGAGGTAGTTTAACAGACCCTTTAAAATTGTTTAAAAATATATTTTTATTTCATTTACATTAAATAATTCTTTTCTTTGTTTCGTGCTCACATAATTACGTGGTCACTTTATCGAAGATTTGATTAAAAATATTAATCAGATTTTTGTTCTCTTAATTAAATTGAAATCATAAAAATTATTTCATTATGAAAAAGGCGATACTAGTATTATTCAGTATGGCATTTACATTTTCAGTGATGGCTCAGGGACAGACCGTAACAGGTGTTGTTACCGACGCGCAAAGCGATGAGCCTTTAACAGGTGTAACAGTCATAGTAGAAGGTACAACGGTAGGTACTTCTACGGACATCGACGGTCGATACGAAATTACTGTTCCTGAGGGTGGAACTTCACTTGAGTTCTCATTTATAGGATTCTCTTCAGTCACAGAAGATATTGACGGAAGGACCGAAATTAATGTCACTCTTGGAGAAGATTTACAGCTCATGGACGACATTGTTGTAACTGGGTATGGTACATTGTCACGAAGGCAGGTAACCAGTTCCATTGGTCAGGTAAGCTCAGAAGATTTTTCTGATGTATCCTTATCATCTGTTGATGCTGCACTTCAGGGACGAGTTTCCGGTGTGCAATTTACAGCGAATTCAGGAGCGTTAGGTGCTTCAAACACCATTCGTATTCGTGGGGCTTCTTCAATCTCCGCAAGTACTGCACCTCTGTTTGTAATTGATGGGAATCCTGTAACGAATCCTGCCGGATCCGGTAGTGGTTCTGTAGGGGCCGGACTTGGTGCTTCAACCGGAGTTAATCCTTTGGTTAACCTGAACCCGAATGATATTGAATCCATTGAGATTCTTAAAGATGCTGCAGCTTCTGCTATCTATGGCTCAAGAGGTTCAAATGGTGTTGTTCTAATCACCACAAAACAAGGACGTAGTGGCGAGCAAATTGTAAATATTCGTACCGCTGGCGGAATTGTACAGGAAACAAACAGATATGATATGATGGACGGTGAACAGTTCACAGATATCTGGAATACTGCTGCAGATAATGCGGGACTTGGGGCTGCCTTTGGGCTTCCTACAGATAATATCCAAAGTACTGACTGGATGGAGGAAGTTACCCAGACCGGTTATATGCAGGAGACAGGCGCAAGCGTTTCCGGTGGAACTGAAAGTACTAGGTATTATATTTCAGGTAATTACAAGTGGGAGGAAGGATATATTCGTGAGAGTGAGTTAAATCGATATTCAGCAAGATTAAGACTGGATCATAACTTAACTGACCGAGTACAGGTAGGGTTAAACCTAAATCCAACCAGGACGGATAATTTCAGAGTCTATTCAAGTAATGCAGTGGCTGCACCATATACATTCGGTGCTCTTTACTACCCAAATGTGCCGCTTCGTGATGATGAAGGCGCGCTAAATTACGGCATTGCACCTAATGCAATTCAGGCATTTTCCGGTCAGCCGCTGGGGAATATTGAAGGAGTAGATGTTGTATCTAACATTACTCAGGTTCTGGGTTCTGCTTACACAAGAGTGAATTTGTCAGATAATTTACTTTTTAACTCAGATTTCTCCTTTGATCTTTTTCAAATTCAAGAGCAACTGCGACAGGGAGCTCAATCAACGGATGGTTTTCCTGATGGTGGTGGATTTGCTTCAAATGAGTCTTTCAGAAACTTCAACTGGAATAACACGCTTGAATACGAAGACACATTTGGCGAAGATCACACATTAAATGCCCTTGTTGGTATTTCTTTGCAGGAATCGCAAAACGTAGCTTTTAGTGCTACCGGATCAGCTTTCCCTAACGACAGACTGAAAAATTTAAGTTCAGCTGCTGATATTAGTGGAGCTACCGGTACCGGTACCAGCTTTTCATTTGCAGGATATCTTTCAAGAATCAATTATACATTGAAAGATCGCTACATATTTTCATTGACAGGCCGTGTTGATGGTTCATCCAGATTTAGTGATGAAAATCAATATGGATTCTTCCCGGCTGTTTCAGCAGGTTGG
>PWFZ01000215.1 GCA_003555185.1 Balneolaceae bacterium
ACCATTCAAGACTATGTTCAAAAAATGGTTAAGCTTCATGCGCTCGAAAAAGAAATTGAACGGGTGGTTACTGAAAACGGCACATTGCGTGATGATGCCAGTCAGGAGTTAAAGTCCATTCGGGGAAAAATAAACCGAAAAAAAGGAAAGCTTCGAAGTACCATCAACAGCATTATGAAAAGTGCCCGGCGTGATGGGATGACCTCCGACGAAGGACCCACAATCCGTAATGGACGAATGGTAATCCCGGTCCAGGCTGAATTTAAACGTAAGGTAGATGGTTTTATCCACGACGTTTCTGCTACAGGGCAAACCATTTATGTTGAACCCGTTCAGGCACTGCAAATCAATAATGATATCCGGGAGCTTGAAGCTGAAGAAAAAAGGGAAATTGACCGGATTATTCGTGAACTAACCACTATTGTTCGAAATCACTCCCAATCTCTGCGTAGTAACAGTGAAATTATTGGGGTACTTGATGCCCTGCACTGTCGCGTAAAACTCGGTATCGATTTTGGAGGAACCGTTCCTCAGTATTCTAATGATGGAATATTGGATCTTATCAGTGCAAAAAATCCCAACTTGATCCTAAAGTCGCGCGCAGAAAATGAGTCAGAAGAGGTGGTTCCGCTAAATCTTTCTCTCGATAGAAAAGAACTGGCTCTGGTGATAACCGGACCCAATGCCGGAGGTAAATCCGTTGCAATGAAAACCGTCGGGTTGTTATGTTTGATGTTCCAATCAGGCTACCCCATACCCGTTCAGGACGATTCCACGCTGCCCATACTTTCTGGATTATTCGTTGATGTTGGAGATGATCAATCCATCGAGAATGATTTAAGTACATTCTCATCCCGTTTGCAATGGATGAAACAGACCCTCGATAAAATTAAACCGGGCGCACTTGTTTTAATTGATGAAGCCGGCACGGGAACTGACCCTGAAGAAGGCGGGGCTCTATTTCAATCATTCATAGAACGGCTGATTGACGTTGATGCTCGTGTGATTGTAACTACTCACCACGGTTCCCTAAAAGTATTTGCCCACGAGCATCCCAATGTGGTAAACGGCGCAATGGAATTCGATCAAAAAAACCTCTCTCCCACATATCGGTTTAGAAAAGGAGTTCCGGGTAGCAGTTATGCGTTTGAGATTGCCGATCGAATGGATATCCCCCCGGTAGTGATGGATCGCGCGAGAAAGCTATTGGGAGAGCAACGCGACAAAATGGGTGAACTCTTGCTAAATCTCGAGAAGAAGATTCAGGATGCAGAATCCATGGAAAGAGAGATGTCAACTTTGAAAACGAAAGCTGCAGAAGAAGAGAAAAAGCTTCGAAACAAGAACGAAGATATCGACCGTAAAACGAAGAAAACCCTTGCTGATGCTTACCGGGAAGCGGAAAGAATCATGCAGACCGCCAATCAGCGAATTGAAGCAGCCGTTGAAAAAATATCTAGTGCCGGAGATGATGATCGCGAAATAATCAGGGAGGCGAGAAGGGAAATTCTTGAAACAAAAAAATCCCTACACAGAGGAAAGGCGGATCTTGATATAAAAATGGAACCGGCATCAAAATCAGAAAAGCCTAAGGTCGGTGATTTTGTAACTGTAGGTGATGGAGGAACATCCGGTGAAGTAGTAAATGTATCAGGAAAGCAGGTTACAATTTTGGTGAATGGGATGAAGATAAAATCAAAGCTGAACAAAATTCAGCTTGCAGAACCGCCAAAGGAGAAAAAGCAAAAAGCTATCAACCGTACGTATGGAGGTTCAGAAAATCTGGATATGACCGTAAAGCCCAAGCTCGATATTCGCGGCTATAGGGGTGATGATGCCATGAAAGAACTGATGCATTATCTTGACAAAGCCGTTGCGCGCGGGCTTCAACAGGTTGAAATTGTTCACGGAAAGGGAGAAGGGATCCTAAAAAAACTGGTACACGAACATCTCGAAACCAGAAAAGAAGTCAAGAACTTTGATATCGCCCCATGGGAGCACGGCGGACCGGGTTGTACACTAGTGGAATTGAAGTAATCTTAAAATAGCGCAAGACCGTGATGTCTTCAAAGACATCACGGGTCTGGTGTAGTTTCTTCTTTATAAACAGGAGCACAAGTGGATACTTGCGCTATTTTGTGCGGGGATTCGGCCACCAACCCGCCAAGCATCAAGATGCAAGCACGTTTGAAGGTGGCTCGATACCGATCACAAAAACTTCTCCTCAATCAATTCCCCAATCGAATACCAATTTCCATCTGCTTCAAAGTTCGGTTCTATCCCCATATCAATCAGGCTTTTTGTTACACCGGGGCTACCCGAAATAATTTTTTTAGTATGTAGGTTAATTTCGGGAAAAGCCGTTTTTATTCTTGTTACGGATGAGCGGTTGTGAAACAGAACTGCTGATATGTCACTGCTTTTAACTTTGCTTCTAAATGATTCTAACTTGCATGCATCCAAAGATTTTTCCCTGCAAACCGAAAACTCTGCTACGTCCATTTCCAGTTCCTGTAACAGTCCCGGCATCTCCTCTGTTTTTTGATCCGTGCATGGATAAAGACTTTTCCCCTCCCGTGAAATGCGTAGCATAAACTCCAGCAGATCAATGGGTTTTGCTTTTTCACGCGGCATAATAGCCGGAATGGAATGTTCTTCGAGAAATTCAGCGGTGGGTTTATCAAGTGCCAGATGAACAGCATTTTTAAACGGTTCCACAACGTTATTTTCATTCATCCACTCAACAAAAAATTGAGCATTTCTTAAGTTTCCATAAATGACAAAAGAGAATGTGTCTTTATTTTCCAGAATAATATCACTCTCCTCATTTTCAACATCTGCGGTATACTCTTCCAGTGGCAGGTGGACAAAATTTCCGCTCTTTTTTTTGAGCTCATAAAGCATTGGAGCACATAACGTGGGGGATGCCGTAATTAATACGGAATTTTTACTCATAACAATATCTCTGTGTTTTTTGATGAACTACCTCGAGACAAAGCCATCGGGTATCCATAAAATGGTAATTTTTTTGTTTTTTTGATCTTAGTATCGGGAATGTAACCCTTGATTTCGTTACGCAGCAGAGCTGCATAACGAGATCAAGAGCTACGCAACGAGATGCACATTGCAAAATTTATAATTAATAAGAGTTTTTAAAAAGCATAGCCAAGGCCGGCATAAATTCGGTAATCTTCTTCGGAAAAGCCAAGTTCGCCACGTAAAATTAAGTCTGGAATAAGCACAGACATGGTAGCACCAAATCCCCATGTATGTTTTAAATCATCGAATAATGCTGAAGAGTCGAACTCTGAAAAAACC
>PWFZ01000143.1 GCA_003555185.1 Balneolaceae bacterium
GAAAAGCTGTTTGACGAGAGCCGGCATAAAAATAGCGTCAAAGTCTATTAGTAAATACCGGAGCGAGGAGTTCTTTTCTTTGCGCCCTTTTTCCGTCCATTTTTGGGCGAGCAAAAATGGACAAAGGGAAAGATTGATTAAAGAAGGTAAGTTCAGTCACCACCTGGAGTTTTAGTCAAGAAATAAAAGAAATTCGTCTTGATGCCAATCAGAATCCCGCTTACCTTTTGAATTCAATCTTATAAGGTTGGGGGTGTCCTGCCCAATAGTTCGGCGGGACTGAGATCATACCCTGTGAACCTGAACCGGGTAATACCGGCGTAGGGAAACCGAGATCTGCAGCAGAAATATGTACATGTTTCAATTGCTGTACCCCCTCCTTCAATCGAATCATAAATTGATGGAGGCATCATGCTAAAATATACAATTCTACTCTTCGGGCTGATTTTTTCAGCCCACACACTCCAGGCACAGGTCATAGACGGTCGTGTATTGGACAGCTCATCCCAAGAACCGCTTCAGGGCGCAAGCATCATTGAAAGCGGTACTACAAATGGCACATCTACCGATAGAAACGGTGATTTTTCACTGAATCTCTCTACTGATGGCACCCAAATAACCGTTCGATTTATTGGTTATCAAACCCAAACCATTAATTTTTCCGGTGATGAGGAATCATTGGAAATTCTGATGGAAAGTCAGGCTATATCTACAGGCGAAGTGTTTGTTAATGCCCTTCGGGTTGATGATTCCACTCCCATAGCTTACAGCAATATTTCACGCGCAGATATTGAATCCAAAAATCTGGGCCAGGATATCCCTTTTCTGATAAGCACCTCTCCCTCTGTAGTGTCCACTTCAGATGCAGGAGCAGGTATCGGGTACACCGGATTGCGAATTCGCGGAGTTGATCCCGGCCGGATAAATGTAACCATTAACGGAATTCCCGTGAATGACTCTGAATCTCACGGTGTATTCTGGGTAAACATGCCGGATCTGGCTTCATCAACCCAGAATATACAGATACAGCGAGGGGTTGGAACGTCTACACAAGGTGCGGGAGCTTTTGGAGGCTCAATGAATTTGCAGACTGCATTAATGAACGCCGAGCCCTATGGTGAAATTAATACCAGCGTGGGTTCTTTTGGCACTCAAAAATTTAATGTACAGCTGGGGTCCGGATTGATGGAAAACGGCTGGCAGTTTGAAGGGCGTCTATCTAAAATTGACTCCGATGGATATATCGATCGTGCGAGTTCGGATTTGCAGTCGTTCTATTTTGCAGCTGCACGACACGGTGATCGCAGTTTATTGAAAGCCGATGTGTTTTCAGGCAGTGAAGTCACTTATCAGGCATGGAATGGTGTCCCTGAGCCGATTTTGAATAACGACGTGAATGAACTGGAGCGCTACATTAACACGCTGTTTCTGGATCAGAAATCCGCCGATCACCTGAGAGATAATCTTGGGAATCGCCAATTCAATGAATTCACCTATCAAAATCAGGCAGACAACTATCAGCAGGATCACTACCAGCTTCACTACTCTTACCAACTGACCGATAACTGGATTGCCAATACATCACTCCACTATACATACGGACGTGGATATTTTGAGCAGTTTCGCAGCAATGACAGATTAAGCAGCTACAACATCAGCCCAATTGAAATTGGTAATGAAACCATTACGCGAAGTGATCTTGTGAGACAACGCTGGTTAGACAATCATTTCTATGGCACCGTTTTTTCTACTGAATACATCAGGGATGATAGCTGGACTTTTACTCTCGGTGGCGGATATAATGAGTACGACGGAGATCATTTTGGAGAAGTAATCTGGGCACGGTTTGCCGGAGATAGCGATCTGGGTGATCGATATTATGACAACAATGGCTTCAAGACAGATTTCAATGTTTACGGGAAACTGAACTACTACCTCACCCCTGACATCAACCTCTTCACCGATCTGCAATATCGAACGGTATCATATCAGTTTTTAGGACTGCGGGTTGATGAGCAAACCGGTAGTGTAGAAGACGTGACTCAACGAGACAGAATCAACTTCTTCAACCCAAAAGCGGGTGTTGTTTATCGATTTGCTGATGGGCAGAGAGCTTTTGTTTCCTTCAGTGTTGGCGGAAAGGAGCCTACACGTCGCGACTATGTGGATTCGAGCATTGACAGCCGACCCGACTCCGAACGCCTCTACGATTACGAGGCAGGCTACAGCGGTACATTTAACCTGCTTAACCTTGGAGTGAACCTCTACTACATGCAGTACAAAGATCAGCTGGTGCTGACCGGTGCTGTAAATGATGTGGGCGGTTATGTTCGCGAAAATGTTTCTGACAGTTATCGCGCCGGCATTGAACTTGAAGCAGGTGTCCGACTTTCAGATCAGTTTTCATGGAATGGCAATGCCACGTTTAGCCGAAATAAAATTAACGAGTATGTGCGCTTTCTGGATGATTTTGATGAGGGTGGACAACGTACTGAAACTTTCGAAAATGCAGACATTGCCTTTTCACCCGGTATTATCTCAAACTCCATATTCACATACAGGAGCAGAGGATTAACATCTGAATGGGTATCACAGTATGTGGGCAAGCAGTATCTTGATAACACTCAAAATGAAAGCCGGTCCATTGATCCTTACTGGGTGAATGATCTTCGCTTTAGTTATGGATTTACGAACCTGCCATATGTAAAAGGCATCGACCTAACATTGCAGATCAACAATGTGCTGGATGAAAAGTATGTGTCCAACGGATATACATTTGGGTACATTTTAGGAGGAGAACAGAACTTTAACTATTACTACCCACAAGCGGGAAGGAATATACTAACAAGTGTTAGAGTCCAATTCTAAAGATCTTACTGTTCTTTCAGAAAACAAAAATGCCGGTGTTTATAGCACCGGTATTTTTTTGTCTTTGGTTTCAATACGTTGATGAGGGGTACAATGCGTTGATTAGGGGCACAAGAGAATTCTTGCGCCATTTCATGAAGCCATTTCCTGGAAGGGTGCCTTGACCCCATTTTTAAATATCTCAGGTATTTATATCTCTATGTTATCTGGTGATGGACTGTTGGCTGAAATGGTTACCGTCATTATAGTATGCGAGGACCCGGCTTCTTCCATAGCTTCAAATACTCTTTTAAGTCCGGTGAAAACATCAACGGCTGATCCTTCCAACATGGTTTCGTAGTGGGTTAAATTCACATCCAACCCGTGCTTTTTCATCGCTTCAATCTGCTCATATATCAGATCCATATAATTGCCGCCGCCCATCGGATAGAGTGCAAATTTTGCCGACA
>PWFZ01000423.1 GCA_003555185.1 Balneolaceae bacterium
TATCAGGCCCGCCCCGACCGCTTCTTTAAACCAAGGGTTACATCCGAAAACCAGCTGAATATGCGAATATCACAGCGTCTTACTTTTCGCGTAAACTTTACGCTTACCTATGATGTGGAACCTATTATAGATATTCCCAACTTGACTTATGTGCTAAGAAATGGATTGGTTCTCTCGCTTTAAGAAGAAGTCATTAAAAATATATGGGGCAGGAAAAAGTCTCCCCTAATAAGGGGAGATTGAGAGGGGTGTCTAGGGAAAGTTTTATCATTCTGATGAACATTATTTTAGGCAAAAAAAGACCCGCGAAGCCTCATAAGACTTCGCGGGTCTGATTTATTTGAATAACGATTGTTTTAAAATGAAACTGCCGCTGCCGACTGAAAATCCCACAAAAATTGCGGGATTATTTTTCCTGGTACTAAGGCGCACTTGGGCCTAAAATCACAGCGTTTAAAAACAGGCGATCCGCACCTCGCCAGTACCCGCGAAAGTTAAGGTCTTCGGCAAAGGCGATTACCCGCCCTGAACCAACACGTTCTTCATAGGCGAATACCGTTCCGGGAGTCCGTTCCAAATTTTCGTCCCATGCATGGCCCGAAATTTTTGACTCCCCATCAGACACCATTATGGGTGTATTTCTTCTGGGACTTGGCGCTCCCTCCGGTGCGAGGTAGATACGGTTGGAATTTACAAGAGCCGGAAACCCATGGGAATAACCGGAAGTAAGCCAGTTCTCATCATCCATATCTGTGCTGAAAAATGCTCCGGGAACAGTAATCCTTTGTGCATCTTCATTTTCTTCCTCATCATACCAGGATCGGATATTGGTAATTTCGAGCTGATTCCGTACAAAATCGGTGGCAGAACCGAGAGCAACCAGCGTTCCTCCATCCCGAACCCAGCGGTTAAGCCGTTCTATTCCGCTTTCGCCAAGAATTTCTGCAAAGTTGTTGGCTCCTGATATTTCAGGAAGAACAATTACGTTGAAGCGCTCCAGCTGTGTATTTCCCAATGATCGTGTTTTAATCACTATATGAGGAATTTCATACGTACGATCGAGTGTATGCCATGCCCATCCAAAAGAGTAAGCATCGATCGGATTGTCACCAATCAGCGCAATTTTTGGTTCAGTAATTCTTGTGCCCTCAACAGATCCCAGAGGTGGAAATCCCTGATCCGCCTGTCCACTGTCAACCGGGTCTACTAAAAGCGCAAAGCGGTCTTTCAACTCCGACACAGCGGCGTACACCTCCTCAATGTCTCCATCAGTTCGAACAATGACCGTTCCGGAAGCATACGGCTTCTGGTCGATCTGAGTAGGTTTGTATAATACATGAACCCGTATACCCTGTTCCCGTAAATAGGGAATAGCAGATAGCGCTTTGGCTTGATTACCATCAATCAGATATGCGTAATGTGCTCTTTGCAAAGGAGTAACGCTTCCGGTTTCAACCGGTTCGGTTACACGTGCAGAAGAAACAGACCGACTGTCTGATGTGCTGAATCCCTGCAAATTATAAAGAAGCGGCAGAGACCAGGATGTAATATCATAAAACCGCGGGTTCTCTCCCCTGTCAACGCGTTTTCGGGCTTCTTCCAAAAATCCTTCAGGCATCGGTACCTCAGGGTCCAACAGGTTTCGAATGAAACTGTAGCGCGGTTGTGATGATTCAATTATAAACGTGCCCTCTTCAAATGTGTGGCTTCCAATATCATTACCCTCCCGGTCAGTTACATTTCGGATAGATGCCTCGGAAGTTAGCTGGTAAACTTCCACACCACTTCTCATTAGCAAGTTTACAGCTTCAGCCACCAGGTTAGGATCTCCTTCAGGCTTGATCATGTACCGAACCGAACCGCTTGTTCCGGCTTCAATGGCACTTACATTTTGTTGGTAATAATCGGACAGTAGTTCTGCACGGCGATCACTCGAAAGTTTAACCATGGCACGAAACGCCAGGTACTGCTGGTTCGCTGCATTAGCAAGGGTTCGTGTTGATCCGTCTGAAAGTTCAAGTCCAAATCCACGACTCGATCCCTGTTCATACAGCATTCCCACCGCTCCCTGATGGGTCATATACGATGTGAAGTATGCAGGGTAGAAAAAGTTAAAAATCTCGCCTTTTGTATATTCAACATGATTTTCGTCAAAGATATCGGCGTGTGCATTTCCGTAATGCTCGAACCACTTGCTGGCGTAAGCAGGAAATAGCGGTGATACAGGATCGGTTGGTGGATCTACATAGAATTCGGTATTGGCTCCCATTTCGTGAGCATCTACACCGGCTTGTGGTCTCCATTCCCGTAGTACGGCTGCCCGGTTTCGGGGTTCGTTATGTGTATGTGCAAACCAGTCTCGGTTTAAATCGAAGTAGTAATGGCTGGTTCTGTACTTTCTGGCTTCCCATCCATTAAAATCGTTTGACCAGTCATCATTGTCAGCATGTACAGTTCGGCCAAGTGCCTGATGATTAGCCTGGGCAAAGGCGTCCCGTCCATCGGCGTTGATGGTGGGATCTACAACCATTACCGTATTTCGAAGTTGTTCCAGCGTTTCGGGGTCATCAGAGGTAGTAAAATGTTCGAGCAGCTTTATTATTCCTTCGGTCCCCGAAAGTTCAAACCCATGAATGGATCCTCCGAGGTACAAAATTGCAGGCTGATTTTCGATAATTGATTCTGCCTGCGCTGATGAAGTAATTCGGGGATCATCAAGCCGTTGACCATTCTCTTTTATTTCATCAACTCGCGAATGATTTTCCGGCGCAGTAAGAATGGCGCCCATTTGCAGTTTATGGTTATAGGTAGTGCCGATTTCAAAGGCGGTTACACGATCGGAAGCCTCATCCAGATAATTGAGGTACTGAACAATCTGGTGACTTTTGGTTATGCGATCTCCCACTTCATGGCCCACAACCTCCTGAAAGGTTTTAACCTGAGCTAATAAAATTGTGGGAAAAAGAGCGAGAAGAAAAAACAGAGCTGAAAAACGTAACGTTAATCTATTCATACGTTTTATTTATTAAGTTGTGGGTTAATTGAATTCCCTTTTAGGATATCTAATTGAAAGGAAACCTAAAAGTGTTAAAATGAGTCCCATAATTGCACACTTTTCAGTAATCTGATTTAGGTATAAAAACTGAACGAAATGTCATGAAAAAACTCCTTCCATTTCTTATAACTCTTTTAGCAACAGCAGGGCTTATTGTTGCTTTGTCTACTTCTTTCGGCCCAATGCCACCGGCAGGTCCATTTTTTCAGCCAACACAGGGATTTTGGTCAAATGCAGAAACCAGCCAGTTAA
>PWFZ01000351.1 GCA_003555185.1 Balneolaceae bacterium
AGTGAAATATGGTATGTCTTTAGTTTGCTGTCAGGTCTTTTATCAACCTGACAACACCTACTGGACTGTGTCCGCCAGCCGGCTGATCTGTCAGCGTTGAGAGTGTTATGGATTTCAAATCAATTCATAGACCCGTGAGGTTTTTAAAAACCTCACGGGTCCATTTTTTAAAGCGACGCTGACAGAAACCCGGAAATACACCGGGAATGCTGTCAGGTCTTATTTCAACCTGTCAGGTCTCAGCAAAACGATCTACAGCTGAGTTCAACATTTATTATCTTGGCATCAATCACGACAGCTCAAATGTGGATTTATGTATATAACAATTACTGCTTTATTAACGGGTATTATAGTAGGGCTCATAGCTTATCTCTTAGCGAAATCAGAAAAAACACAGCTCGAAGAACGCAATCGGTCTCTTGAAGAGCATAAGGATGAAATTCAAACTCGCTTGGACAATGAAACCCATAGGGCAAATGAATCCGAAAAACAGTTAGCCGAACTGAATGCCGATTACCGGAATCTGAATCAACGTCTTGAGGAGCAAAAACAGGAGTTTGAACAGCTTCGTGAGAAGTTTGAGGTTCAATTTGAAAATCTTGCCAATAAGATTCTGGATGAGAAGTCGAAGAAGTTCACCGAACAGAACAGAGAGAAGCTGGATCAGATATTAAAACCGCTTGGGGAAAAAATTGAGCAGTTTAAAAAACAGGTAGCTGACTCTTATGAAAAAGAGACTCGCGACAGAGTTTCTTTAAAGGAGCAAATTATAAAAATGGCTGAACTGAATCAAAAAATGACGGATGAAGCCAAAAATCTGACTAAAGCTTTAAAAGGAGATTCCAAGAAACAGGGGAACTGGGGAGAGGTTATTCTCCAGCGAATTCTTGAGAAATCAGGCTTGAGAAAAGATCATGAGTACGAGATTCAACAAAGTCATACCACGGAAGACGGTCGCCGATTGCAGCCCGATGTTGTGATTCGATTGCCGGATGAAAAACGACTTATTGTCGATTCAAAAGTTTCCCTAACAGCCTATGAGCGATATGTTTCTGCGGATGACGATATAGAGCAGGAGAAGGCGCTTAAGGGACACGTTCAGTCTGTTCGTGCACATGTGAAAGGGCTCAGCTCTAAAAATTATCAAAAAATATACGAGGGCAAAAGCCCTGACTTTGTACTCCTGTTTATTCCGGTTGAACCTGCCTTTGCGGCGGCGTTGCAAGGTGCTCAGGATCTTTATCACGAGGCTTTTGAACGAAATATCGTCATCGTCAGTCCATCAACACTACTGGCTACTCTTGCAACAATTGATAACATCTGGAAGCAGGAGTATCAAAATAAGAACGCAATGGAAATTGCATCCCGGGGCGGGGCGCTGTACGATAAATTCCAGCTTTTTGTAGAGAGTATGCAGGATATCGGTCAGCGAATTGATCAAACGCAAAAGAGTTATGATATAGCCATGAACCGACTTACAACGGGTAATGGTAATGTGATCAGACAAGTGGAGATGCTGCGTAAACTTGGCGCTAAGGTGTCAAAACAATTACCGGAAGAGTTACTTGACAGAACTGAAGATAATGGGATAAATGGACAGTAATTACTGAACGGATTGATCTATAAGATTTTTTAGCAAATCAGAAAGTTGTTTCTCCAGCAGTTGATTGATTTCATCGGCATCAGCAGAGTGATCGATCAAAACCGTTGAACCTATTTTAATATCCAGTTTCGGTTTGTCATCAAACATTGTGTGGATATGTATTCCTACTGGAACCACATCTACGTCAGGCAGTTGTTTACAAAGCCATCCGATTCCTTTCTTAAAGTTTAAGTTCTCAACTGTAAAAGGCACTATTTTACCCTGCGGATACATGTAAAGAGAGGATTTTGGGCGATCCATCGACTCAATTGCATATCGCAGTGAACGGATGGAAGAACGAGGGTCTCCAAGGTTTATGGAAAAGACACCAAGACGGCTAAAGAAAGAGTATTTCTCCAGCTGTTTATCCTCCATAATTCCTCGAGCACGTTGTTTGAAGTAGTTTTGATTAAGATAAAATGGAATCAGTCCATCCCACCAGGAATTGTGATTTAAGTAGTAAATGGTTTTTCTGTCCGGGGCCGGGTCATAGTTTACATCAACATTTACCGAGCTGAACCGTCGCCAAAAAAGGGTCCTGCTATAGAGGTCAAAGAATTTAATAAAGGTTGAGGATTCTTTCGCCGGTATAAATCGGTTTGATGAGGACATTAAATTGGTCTTGATTAAGTGGATGAGCTTTTATCGATCAGTACATAGTTTTTGTGCTTATCCTTGGCGAGTTTGCCGGTTTTATTGAACAGGGAGTGATAGAAGAAAAGTTGAGCATTTTCTTTGAAAGCGTTTCGCAGTAAGAGAGTTTTGGTTTTTTTTGCCTGAATCGAATCAAAATCGATAAGCTTCATGGCATAGTGATTCAGGTGATATTCGGTTGGAATCAAATCTCCCAAAAAATAGGCGGTTTCTCCACTGTCTTCAATTTTAACTACCTGATGGCCCGGAGTATGTCCGCCGCTTTTCATAAGGTGAATTCCTTTTACGGGAGAATAACCGTCACTATCGATAAGCTCAACTCTTTCTTCGGCGATGAGTTTATAGAATTCATCCAGCCTATATCCCGCTCCCGGAGTTCTGTCGCTCAGTTGTGAAAGTGCAAATTCCCACTCCTCTTTTTGGACCAGATATGTAGCATTGGGAAATGATGCTGTTGTTTTTAAGTCTTTGGAAACGTACGAACAACCTGCCATATGGTCGTAATGGAGGTGGGAGAGAATAACAAAATGGATATCTTCCGGCCGGAGCCCAAAAATATCCAGGTTGGTAAAAACATTAGATGTATCCTTATAGCCACTCTCTTTATCAAGTCCCCATCCGAGACCTGGATCAATGACAATATTGGTTTCTCCATCCGAAACAAGCAGGGGATCTATCCCTAAGGCAGAAGAATAACGGCCAAGTGAAGGATCATCCATTGGATTATTAAGCCGCTTGGGATCCATTTTGGAAAATGAACCATCTTCAAACAGTTCAAAAAAACCTTCACTAAGCTGTTCTATTTCAAATTTGCCAATGGCCATTTAGTTAATTCACATCAAAATGAATGGGGAGTAATGCCCAATTTTGTCCGGCGGGTTGATTCATCAACAGTCGGATGTTATCGTGATCTTTTTGAATTTCTGCGGGGACCCAACTGCGGACCCATGAGTTCATTCTTGTATTTGCCGTACTGAATAACGTCTCAAACAGATCTTTTCGTTTA
>PWFZ01000226.1 GCA_003555185.1 Balneolaceae bacterium
CCATGCCCACGCATGTAGTTGATACATCGCACTTCAGGTATTGCATGGTGTCGTAAATTGCCAGACCGGACGAGACAACCCCGCCGGGGCTGTTAATGTAAAGATTGATATCCTTTTCAGGATCCTGAGACTCGAGGAATAATAGCTGTGCCACAATGGTGCTGGCAACGGTATCATTTACCGGGGTTCCCAAAATTACAATGCGGTCTTTAAGAAGCCTCGAATAAATGTCGTAGGCTCGTTCGCCACGACTCGTGGTTTCCACCACCATGGGAACAAGGTTATTTTGAACTTTTTCGATATCGCCCATGCTCGGAATTTCTAATATTGGTTGTTTCACAGTTGGATAACCTTATTTAATGAGTTGCGATTCTTTTTCTTTTGATTCTTCTTCTCTTTTCTTACGAAATTCTTCTTTAGAGAGTTCATTAATAGTAACAGCATCGTTCAATTTTTCAAAAACTTTATTTTCTCGAATGTTTGTACGTAAACTTTCGAGTTGATTTGGATTTTGAGCATAATAACTCTTCATCTGGTCAACAGGTACGCCATGCCGTGCTGATTCCATGCCGATAAACTCATCTATATCCTCAGGTGTAATTTCAATATCGTCAAATTTCTCCTGAAGCTGCTCATTGATAAATACCCATTTCCCTTCTCGTACTGCTTGGTCTTTCAGGTTTTCTTTATACTCGTCTTCATTGAAATTTGGAGGAAGCTGTCCACCGGTTTGCTGCTTAGCATACTCAACGTACGAATCCTGTATTTGGTTTACCATCACCTCGGGGATTTCAAAATCATGAGCTTTGGTAAGCGCTGAGATCGCATCTTGCCGAAACATGTCATCTGCAGACTGGTCGTAATATTGTTGCATCCGGCTTTTAATAAAGCTCTTAAATTCATCGATATTCTTTGCTTCGCCATTACTTTGCTCTTTGGCCAGCTCATCAGTGAGTTCTGCCTGTTTCATTTTTTCGACAAGCTTCACGTGCAGCTGAAAATTATCAGTCTCTGATTCTTCGCCAAATTTTACATCTACAACATCTCCTTTTTTCTTTCCAACGAGATTGTCACGAAAATCTGCTGATTTTTCATCTCTTAAGTCGAGTTTTTGGTCTTCATCCTTTTCATCTTCTATCGGGTTTCCGTCCTCATCCAAAGTAACCGCATCAACGGTAACTCTGCAGTCCTCTGTGATTTCATCTTCAATCTCAACCCAGTTGCCTTCTCGTTCCAGGGTTCGCTCAATTTCTTCTTCAACATCTTCATCAGTAACATCATGCACCATTTTATCAACGGTGATTGATTCGATGTCAGCCAATTCAAACTCAGGTTTTGCACCGATCTTAAAGGTCACTTCAAGCTTGTCGTCTTCCCAGGACATATCTTTCATTTGGGTTTCACCCACAGGCTCATATTCGGGAACGATCTCATTTTCGTACACTTCCTGTACATAGGTATTGATCTCTTCCAGCTCAATTTCTTTACCAAACCTTTTCTTTATTAAGCCTACCGGTACATTTCCCGGACGAAATCCCGGCATTTGTATCTCTTTTTTGTACTTTTTATAAGCTTTATCGAATTTCGGTTCCAGATCACTCCGGTCGGCTTTAATGGTGATCTCTTTATCTACTGAGGTAATTTCCTGAACGGATAGTTCCACTTGCTTTTATTTTAGGTTTGGATATTTTTGTTGATGAGACTGTGACAAAAAACGTACGAGAGGGGGGACTCGAACCCCCACACCGGTAAGGGTACTAGATCCTAAATCTAGCGCGTCTACCAATTCCGCCACTCTCGCATTCATTATGTAATTTAGTTTTTGAACCAGAGCCTAATAAGTTAAGGTTAATTCGTTATTAGATCAACTAATGCCTTTTTTATTTTGTAACTGAACAAACACGAAGTGGAAATCTTTAATGACGACTAAAAATGGTGGGTTTATGGATAATCCAAGAATATTGTATGTAACAACTGGCAACCGTGCTGAAGCGCGCAGTATTGGTGAACTTCTGGTAGAGGAAAGGCTTTGCGCGTGTGTAAATATTATCAACAATATGGAATCTGTATATTGGTGGAATGGCAAAATCCAATCCGATAAAGAGTGTATTTTGCTTGTAAAAACCACGGAAAATCTTGTTGCCAGAGTTACTGAGAAAATCAAACAGTTGCATAGTTATGATGTTCCTTGTGTAATTTCCCTGCCTTTATCTGCCGATGAGGGAAACCAGGAATATATTGAGTGGATTTTTGATTGCGTTTCGAAGTAACTGGCCTTAGAATCCAACGGAATCATCAGTGTAAATTACTATTACAAATTAAAAACTCCATTATGCCATTAAAAATTGAGCGTTCACCTTACGTTGTAAAAGCGAGTATAAACCGTGAAAAGGCAAAAAACGCTGTTAATTTTAAGTTAATGGACCGTCTTGAAGAATTGCTGGATCAGCTTGAAAGCGATCAGGAAACCAGGCTGTTTGTTCTTACCGGCAACGGGGATAGTTTCATATCTGGCGGGGATCTTCGTGAATTTCACCAGCTAAAAAAAGCAGATGAAGCAAAACAGATGACTCGCCGTATGATTCATATATTGGAACGAATTAAAGAATTGCCATTTTGGACACTTTCAGCCATTAACGGGTTTGCATATGGCGGGGGTTGGGAAGTAGCATCATTTTTTGATTTCAGAATAGCGATTAAAAATGCGAGAATTGGATTTACCCAAGGCAAATTCTACCTGCCACCCGGATGGGGTGGGATATCGCTCCTGGCAGATATGGTAGGCGAGAACCGGGCGCTCTATTGGCTGGCATCTCAAAAAGTTATTAGTGCCGGTCAGGCGCTTGAAGCCGGATACCTGCATGATGTTTTCGAAGAATCGGTTTATGACCAAAAACTGGATCAGCTTATCTCACGGCTTACTTTAAACGACCGGGCCTTCATTGAATATTTAAAGCAAAGTTTGTCTTTTGATGACGTTTCACAAGAGATTGAGCCATTCAGCCGCTTTTGGGAAAGTAAAGAGCATCAAAAAAGAGTTGATGCTTTTCTAGATCGAAAATAACAGGCGACTTTATTACAAATCCGGCTGTTCATTCAACAATACCGGCTCACCAAAACCAAGATCATATAACCGGTGAAGCTGCGATTTTGCATCGCCCACAACAAGGTAGATCATTCTGTTTGGATCAGCATACTGTTCAGCTAACGTGCGTATTTCATCAATCGTCATATCTTCCACAATTTGCTCCTGTTTCTTAATATAGTCTGCATCTCATCCATAATCACTCA
>PWFZ01000036.1 GCA_003555185.1 Balneolaceae bacterium
CCCGGCAAAACATTGGCTGGATCGGATAGTCATACTCCGGCATCAGGGTGTATGGGAATGTTTGCACTAGGGGCAGGAGGGTTAGATGTGGCATTCGCCATAGCAGGTGAACCCATGTACTTAAAAATGCCAAAAGTGCTTGGTGTAAAGCTGACAGGGAAGTTACCGGATTGGGTGAGCGCTAAGGATGTGGTTCTAGAAATGCTCCGCAGGTACGACGTTAAAGGTGCACGGGATTTTGTAATTGAATACTATGGCCCCGGACTTAAGGAATTATCGACAATGGATCGTCATGTAATTGCCAACATGGGTACAGAAATGGGAGCAACTACAACTGTTTTTCCGGGTGATGATGAGGTGAAACGATTTTTAATTGAACAAGATCGTGAAAACGACTTTACTGAATTGGTGGCAGATGAAGGAGCGACATATGATGAGTATGAGGAAATTGTGTTGGACGACCTTGTGCCAATGATCGCTTTGCCGAGCAGTCCCGGTAATGTAGTGCCAGTATCTGATGTTGCTGGCGAAGATATTTATCAATCCTATATTGGATCATCCGCCAATCCAAGCTTTCGGGATTTCTGGATGACTTCAGAAATAGTGAAAAATCGCAGGGTAAGCGATGAAGTAAGTTTTGATATAAATCCAACCTCACGTCAGATCATCGAAAACATGGTTAAAAACGGAGTAATGCTTCATCTTGTCCAGTCCGGCGCAAGAATCCATCAGGCCGGTTGTAACGGTTGTATTGGAATGGGACAGGCTCCTGCTTCGGGCAGAAACAGTCTGCGAACTGTACCCAGGAATTTCCCCGATCGATCAGGGACCAAGGAAGACTCTGTATTTCTCTGTAGTCCGGAAACGGCAGCAGCTTCAGCTTTAACTGGTAAGATTACTGATCCAAGAGACCTCGAAAAGCTTTACGATATGAGCTATCCAAAATTCAAGGAGCCTGATGATGTTATAATCAACAGAGATATGTTAATTCCACCTTCGTCAAACGGAAAACAAGACAACCTAGTGAAGGGACCAAATATTTCTACACTCCCCGATTTTGAGGAATTGAAGGATTTTGAAGTGCCGGTGCTTTTAAAAATGGGTGATAATATTTCTACGGATGAGATTTTACGAGCAGGAGCAGATGTATTGCCATTTCGGAGTAATATACCGGAAATCAGTGAATTTGCATTTAGTGTGATTGATGAAACATTTTATGACAGGGCAATGGAAACGAAGGATAAAAATGGTGGCCATATAGTGGTTGCAGGTGATAATTACGCACAGGGTTCAAGTCGTGAACATGCTGCTATTGCACCACGGTATCTGGGACAAAAAGCAGTACTGGCAAAGAGTTATGCCCGTATCGCCTGGCAAAATCTGATTAACTTCGGGATTGCACCCTTAGAATATGAAAATCCGGATGATCATGATAAGATTGATCAGGGAGACATCATCAAAATTGAAAATATACGTGAACAGGTGAAAAATCACTCTGGAATAGTTGTGAAGAACATTACCAAAGGGCTCGAAATAAAAGCAAAACATACGTTAAGTAAACGTCAGCTGGCAGCGTTACTTGACGGCGGAATTATAAACAACTTTCGAAAACGAAAGGAACTGGCTTGATAAATGGATTGTAGTTGAAGGGCACGGTTTGTATTGCAAAGGCTTAATTATGAAATTGCACATGGAAGCCGTAATTTTACCCTCTTGTAAATAAAGTTATTTTAAACAGTAAAGAAGTACATGTGTAAAGAAAAAAGCGTATTAAATGATTTGGATTTGAATCACTCCGAAGCAGAAGAAATTGGAGAAGATCATATCCCCACTTCTATAAATACACCGCTCAGAGATGATGCTTTTAAGCTCTCTGACGAAGAAAAAATTGAACAGATTCAGGAGCATTTTCATCATATCATGCACACGTTGGGTCTGGATATGACTGATGAAAGTCTGAAGGGAACTCCCTATCGCGTAGCTAAAATGTACGTGCAAGAAATATTTGAGGGATTAAATCCTGCAAATAAACCGATAGCCCGTAAATTCGGTAATAAGTACGAATATGGCGATTTAGTTGTAGTGAAAAATATCAATGTAACTTCTTTCTGTGAACATCATTTTCTGCCTTTCATTGGAAAAGCACATATAGGATATATCAGCAGCGGAGATGTAATTGGCTTATCAAAAATAAATCGTATTGTCGATTATTATTCCCGACGCCCTCAGGTTCAGGAACGCTTGACTCTCCAAATTGCCGGAGAATTGAAGCATGCACTGGAGTCTGATGATGTTGCCGTTTTTATTGAGTCTAAGCACCTATGTGTGTCAACTCGTGGTATTCAGGACAGAGCAAGCAGTACAGTAACCACTGATTATCGTGGAAAATTTAAAGAGGAAATTACTCAACAGCGTTTCATTGATTACATCAACGCTGAAACGGAGATGTAACCAACCGTCAATAGATAATAACTATGTCCGAAAAGGATCAATATCCTATTCAACTCTACAATTCGCTTTCCCGAAAAAAAGAACTTTTTGAACCCATTAATCCTCCTTTTGTAGGATTTTATGTTTGTGGGCCTACGGTTTATGGAGACCCACATTTGGGCCATGCTCGTGCGGGAATCACTTTTGATGTGATGTATCGATACATGCTGCACAAAGATTATAAAGTGCGCTACGTTCGGAATATTACGGACGTGGGGCATCTGGAAAATGAGGAGGAGGATTCCGGTGAAGATAAAATTGCCAAGAAAGCCAGATTGAATCAGCTCGAACCAATGGAAGTCGTTCAGCACTATACCATACAGTACCACAAAGGTCTGGATGCACTGAACTGCAAACGGCCCAGTATTGAGCCGACAGCATCAGGGCATATTATTGAACAAATTAAGCTGATAAAAAAAATTCTTAAAAATGGTTTAGCCTACGAAGTAAACGGAAATGTTTATTTTGACCTGGAGGCTTATCGTAAAAACAATAATTACGGTGAGCTATCGGGTAAAGTTCTTGAAGACCTTCAATCCGGCAGTCGTGACACAGAAGGGATGGACGAGAAAAAAAGTCCGCATGATTTTGCGCTTTGGAAGAAAGCATCACCCGAGCATATAATGAGATGGGATTCACCCTGGGGGGAAGGATTTCCCGGATGGCACATCGAGTGCACGACAATGAGTACAAAATATTTAGGTGAAAAATTTGATATTCATGGGGGCGGGCTAGACCTCCAGTTCCCACATCATGAAGCGGAAATTGCACAGTGCAGAGGAGCACACGGAACAGA
>PWFZ01000012.1 GCA_003555185.1 Balneolaceae bacterium
AATAAAAAAAGCCCGCCGAATTTACTCCGGCAGGCTTTCGTTATTCGTTTTGAATTTAATCTTCAAAAGCGTCTTCTACCGCTTCGAAAGAGTCTTCTATATTCTCGTTGATCTTCTCGGCGTTGCCGTGCTCTTTAGGGTTCATGATCATTCCATCATCTCCCATAAACCAGATCGGCAAGAAAATTTCTATAACCAGCGTAGATTGTGATGTCTCCGAGATCTCCATGGGTGGATTTAACTCCAGGTCAATTTCAAAATCTTCCGTGGATCGGAATGTAAACTCTTCGCCATTATATAATCCTTTTATAACTGTGGAGTAGCTGCCTGTTTCGTCTCTGAAATCGGTATCTGAAACGTTGATGTCAGAATCAGGCTTCTCAATTTCCATCTCAAATTCATCGTAAAATCCTGTTGGAATTTGTGCCTGTGCAATAGTCAGTGGAGAGCCATCAAGTGGAAGATTTACGATAAAATCATCCAGCTCTTCCAGTTCAAAGTCGGCCGTTCCGTTTACTCCATCCAGCTCTAACTCCTCGAGGAAAAATTTCACCTCCGTAATTTCGATCTCGTTGGAACCGTCATTAACAGTTGTTGAGCTCTGTTGAAATTTTGCGGCTTGACTATACTTACTGCTATAACCATCAGCAGCCTGCATTTGAATAACTCCCTGCCCCATTCCATCGATACCGGTATCGGTGGTGTCGCAGGCTGTAAAAGCTGCCATAACGGCGACGGCAGAGAAAAGTGATAACCATTTCAGTTTCTTAAATATCATAACTATAATTTTTTTTTAAAATTTGATTACCCAATAGGGATGTCATATATAATTGATTTACGGCCATTTATTTACGGCCTTCATCGTATACGACTCATCAAACAACAAAAAGTTACAAAATAACTTATTTTTTCACGCACCAGGATTTAAACGATCCTCTGTAGGTTTATATACATAAAACTAAATCCCGAAAATTATGACTGTCTTCCTTTTTGGAGTGGTTGCAGGTGTATTTTTAACGCTCCTTTTACTTCAATTTTTCACTCAGAAAACAATAAACCTGGCAGGTTTTAGAGATAAAGAACAAGATCCTAAACGGTACCGGATATTTATGACTACTTATCTTGCAGGATTTATAGCAGTGGTTAACTTATATTTTTACAGTAAATATCTATAAAGAGTCCCTATTCATTCAGATTGAACATCATGAAAAAAATCATTCTCTACTCCCTTGCGGTTCTGTTGCTGGCCGGTGGTATTTGGGGCTACAAACTCATCTGGGGAAAACCCCTCAATATCGATCATTTTTTTGAGCGATACCTGATTGGAGCCGCACTGTCCGAGCCGGAAATCCTGACTATGGTTGGCATTGTAGATAATACTATGCTAGATTTTCACAGCCATAAACTTTCAGACGCCTCACCGGCTCATACCTACGCCATGCTTGAGCGGGATGAGGAGTATCTGGAAATGCTCCGCCGTTATAACCGCGATAATCTGTCCGGACAGAAAGCCGTCTCCTATGATATGGTTGAGTGGTTACTGAAAAGCAATATTGAGGGCGGAAAATGGGCATTTCATGATTACCCGGTAAATCAGACGCTTGGAGTGCAAAGTGCCCTGCCCTCTTTTATGACCACCCACCATCAAATCAAAGACAAAAATAGTGCCGAAAATTATATCCACCGCTTACGGGCATTTCAGGAAAAGTTTGAGCAGTTGCGTGAATCCGTGCTTTATCGGGCAGATCGTGGGGTCATTCCACCGGCTTTTGTTATTGACCATGTGCTAAAAGAGATGAACGAATTTATCGCACAACCGGCGGAAGAAAATCCGCTGTTCGATAACTTCAAAACCAATCTGGAGGAACTTGATACTCTCTCTGAAACAGAGCGGGATCAGCTATTGGATGATGCACTTTCGGCTGTGCAAAACGAGGTGACCAACGGATACCAGGCCTTGATAGACAAATTCAGCGAACTCCACACTTCAGCTCCTGAGAATGTCGGCGCCTGGACGCTACCGGATGGTGACGAATATTACCGGCACCTTACCCGAATGCACACCACGCTGCCACTCACTCCGGAAGAGGTCCATCAAACAGGACTGCGGGAAGTGGAGCGCATCAAAAATGAAATGTTTGTACTTTTTGATGAAATCGATATTTCCGGCGAAAGCGTTGCCGAACGATTCACTGCACTGGACGAAAAACCCGGCATGTTTTATCCCGATTCCGCCGGTGTTCACGATCAAATTATTGCTGATTACACGGAAATGATTGATTACCTGTATGAGGAAACCAAACCTCTGTTTAAACGCACACCCAAAGCCGATGTGGAAGTGCGCCGCGTGCCGGAGTATTCCGAAACCACCGCGCCCTTTGCCTATTACAGTATTCCTGCAATGGATGGCAGCCGGCCGGGTATTTTCTTCATCAACCTGCGCAGTATTGATGAAATAAGTAAATACGGTATGATGACACTTGCGGCCCATGAAGGCGTTCCCGGTCACCATTTCCAGCTCGCCCTGGCCCAGGAAATAGAGAATGTCCCCACCATTCGAAAGCTGTATCCCTTTACAGCATACGCCGAGGGTTGGGCACTCTACACAGAATGGGTAATCGAGGAGATCGGTTTTTATGAGGACGACCCGTATGGCAACCTCGGGCGGCTGCAGGCTGAGATGTTTCGGGCGGTACGCTTAGTGGTTGATACCGGAATTCACCTGAAACGATGGACCCGCGACGAGGCCATTGACTACATGTACGAACATACCGGAATGGCAATGGGAGATGTCGTAGCGGAAATTGAGCGCTACATTGTAATGCCCGGTCAGGCGCTGGCCTATAAAATCGGAATGATGCATATCCAGGAACTGCGGCAAAAAGCCGAAGCAGAGTTGGGTAACCAATTTGACATCGCCGAGTTCCACGATATCATTCTGATGAATGGCAGCCTCCCCATGGAGATCGTTTCAGCGGTAGTGGATAATTATATCGAAGAGAACAGTTAGTTTTTTGTCATACCGTGAGGCTGTCCAAATAGGGAGTGTGAAGGACAACTCTTAATTTTTACGTCATGCCGGACCCCGATCCGGCATCTCTGGTCTACCAGCAAATCCCTCAGAGTGTTCATGTTTTGTACATGTAGTAATACGTAAAAACGGCAAGAAATACTGATCATGAATGCTTCCCGAGAACTGGCCGCGGGATTTATATGGACTTAACTCCTTGTTAATTAGTATCTTTCATACCTTGAATTTTCAACTATATGAGCCAATAG
>PWFZ01000109.1 GCA_003555185.1 Balneolaceae bacterium
AAACCGCCGTTAAATTTGTAGATGAAGCCGGATAAGGGTACTGATCTGCAAATACTTCAATACCTTGTTCCCGTGCTCGTTCAATTCGATTCACTACCGCTGATGAGTACCCCCAAACACCTGTACCCAAAGCTTTTATATGAGAAACAATACCGGGAAGTTGTGCTTCCTCAGCAATGCGAATCACTTCATCAACCGAAGCAACCAAGCCCACATTATAATCACCTTCATCCCTGATATGACTACTGTATACTCCATTATACTTTGCTGCTATTTTTGCTAATTCAATAACTTCTTCTGTTTCGGCATAAGCGCCCGGTGTGTAAAAAAGCCCGCTGGATAATCCCCATGCGCCCTCTCTCATTCCGGCATCCACGATGGATTTCATCTCTTCCAACTCGTCAGGATTTGGAGCACGATCTTCAGAACCTAATACCTGCCTTCGCACGGTTCCGTGCGGAATCAATTGGATGGCATTGACACCTAATCCATGCTCTTCTAAAGCCCTCCGTTGCCCTGTAATATCTGTACTTCCACCGCCATCAGGATTAATCACAACAGACGTAATTCCCTGTGCTAACAATGGCTGGCCATGACTCAGTGATTCAGATGAAAGTCCTCTGCTGGCATGCGAATGAACATCAATAAAACCCGGGGATACATATAATCCTGCAGCATCCACCTCTTCATGGGCAGTTACGTTTTTTGATTTCCCCATCCATACTATTCGATCATCAACAATACCGATATCTGCATAATACCAGGGATTACCGGTTCCGTCTAAAATCCGCCCATTTTTTATAAGTATATCGAAAGGTTCATTATGTACTTCCTTTTCTGCGGTTTGATGTGAGCTTGCCTTCATACACCCCGGGAATGACAGACTTAACAGAATTAAAAAGACTCCCAACCATTTATATAGCTGACCTGTTTGAGTTCGAAAAAAAAGACGGGCGTTGATCACACAATTATTCATGAGCAAATTATTTATGGTGGATAGAAATTGATAGAGTTTCAAAGCACTTTAGTAATTTAGTCACTCTCTGAAAAAGGAAAATCAGCCTGTAAATCCGGAAATTTTTTTGAGAAAAAAAGATTTTTTGCAAGAGATTAATGAGCGAGATAACAAAAAACATCACTCTTTTAACAAGTAAAATTAACAGGCTAAGTAGTCTAAATATTTCAACTTTTTTCAGCTAAAAATTCCTCTCATCAGCCTTGTAAAAACCAAAAAAGTGGAACCGGTTCCAACTGCATTATTTTATACCTAAACCCGTTTTATTAGCGAAATAATTTTCATGAATATTCTGCTAAAAATGATACGCTAAAATCTACATTTTACTGCAACACAATGACTAAAGAACTACGCATAATATAGCCTTCAGTTCGCGTTAACGCCAAATTTAATATTAACAACTTCTAATATAATCTTGACATCAGCTCAGCAATTAAGTTTCTTATTGGCAGGTATTTAACCTAAGATTTGCTCTTATAAACTCACCATAATTGCTCTACAAAATCTAAATTTCTCACCTAAAACTTTATCTATATGGAAAGCATAATTACAAAATCCATAAAAACAAGAGCTGACTGGCTCTTCTCTTTATGTATTGCTCTTTGCTTAATACTGCCTGTGGCAGTTTCTGCTCAAACAGGATTGCAAGGAACAGTAACCGACGAAAACACCAATGAAACATTAGTGGGTGCTACGGTTTTTGTACTGGAAACAGAACAAGGGACAAACACCAACGCTGATGGAGAATACGAACTTACCGGAATGGAACCGGGTACATATACCGTACAGGTTTCATATATCGGATTTGATCAATACAGAGGGTCTGTGACTATTTCCGGAGGAGAAATGCTACAATTAGATGTAGCCCTATCCCAGGACGCAGTTGGCTTGGATGAACTTGTTGTTACCGGATACGGAATTCGCCAACGTCGCGAAGTAACCGGTGCTATTAGCTCGGTTCGTGCCGAACAAATTCGTGCCAGAGCCATCCAAACCCCTGATCAGGCACTTCAGGGACGGTCAGCCGGCCTTCAAATGGTTGGTTCAAGTGGGCAGCCTGGATCTGCAGCCAATATTCGAATTCGCGGAACAGGATCTATTAATGCCGGAAGTCAGCCTCTCTATATCGTAGATGGTGTTCCCATTGAAAATACATTCAGGTCTGATATTGGAAACAACAGTGGCACAAACGTATTGGGTGGCCTAAACCCGGGTGATATAGAATCTATTGATGTATTGCGTGACGCTGAAGCAACATCGATTTATGGAGCACAGGGTGCCAATGGAGTAATTTTGGTAACCACAACACGAGGACAAGCTGGAGCTACTCAATTTTCAGCAAGTGTAAGAAATGGCGTTTCTCAGCTACATAAAGGCTATGATATCATGAGTGGCCCTGAATATGCGGAATTTATGCAGGAAGCAGCTATTAACCGTGCATTGGATCTTGGTAACGATCCTGAATCAGCACGCCAAAGTGCAATTAACTCATTTGGAGACCCAAATGAAGTTGGAACGTACGACTGGTTTGATGCTGTAACCCGAACCGGAACTAACCAACGATACGCACTGTCAGCAAGTGGTGGCAACGAAAGCACCCGGTTTTATATATCAGGTGGATATGAAGATGTTCAGGGAACCATTCTTAACTCTACATATGATCGATTAACACTACGAACGAATATTGATCATGATGCAACCGAGAGGATATCATTTTCAACCAATTTAAATCTATCCCGATCTGAATATAACGGGCAGATTGAAGGCGGCGGAAACTTTATTGCCAGTCCTTTTCATGGCGCAGTAACAACTCGCCCGACCACACCCATCTATCTCGAAGATGGAACCTTTAACCAGGATATCCCTGCCATTAATTACAATGTGGTACAAGTGTTGGAAGAGGAAGACAGAGTTGGACGTGAATATCAGATGATCGGTAATTTTGCGTCTACATTTAATGTAAATGAAAATCTGGCTTTCAGAGCTCAGATGAATGCAGATCTCCGATTATCACTCGATCGACGATATGCAAACCCTATCATCCCAAGGTACGAAACATTATGGGGTGGAAGAGTTTATGAACGAACAAGACAAACCCAAAACTATAGTGGTAACCTCGTAGCAGATTACATCACTAACATTGGTGAAGTCCACAACATCAGTGCTCTAGGTGGTGTTGAATACAGAGTACGTGACTACAATTTCAGTTCTGCACAGGGTGATGATATTCCGAACCCTCTGCTGGGCCAGTTGAATCTTGC
>PWFZ01000166.1 GCA_003555185.1 Balneolaceae bacterium
GGATATAAATTCCGGTTTGATCCCCAATTCTTCGAACGCTTTTAAAACCCCTACGTGAGCTGCTCCAAGCGCCGCTCCTCCTCCAAGGGCTAGCCCCAGTTTCTTGTATTTCTTTTTGAGCATCGGGCAATAGTTTAATATTAAACGATTTTGTATATTTGAGTGTTGTTTAGCCAATAATACAAAACCAATCAAACAAATTTATGGCAACTACTATAAACGGGCTTCATCACATAACTGCAGTTTCCGGACCACCACAAGAGAATTTCGATTTCTACAGGAATAAATTAGGCCTTCGGTTTACTAAGAAAACCATCAATTTCGATGACCCTTTCACCTACCATCTTTACTACGGAAATTATAATGCCACGCCCGGCAGCTCCATCACGTTTTTCCCATGGACAAATGTTTCGGATGGAAAACCGAACGTGGGCGAGGCAACGCTAGTGCAGTATGCCGTTCCTGGCGACTCACTGGATTATTGGAAAGAGCGGCTGAATGATTTGGATATCCCCATTAAAAATGAGCAGGTGTATTTGGGGCATAACACCATCTCTTTTGATGATAATGACGGGATGAACCTTGAGCTGGTTGCAGATTCGGGAGTCAATAATTTCAAAACCAGAGGAGAAGGCGGAGTGGATGACACTCATGCCATCCGTGGATTCTTTGGTACACTACTGAGCTTGTCTGATACTCAGCGAACGGCAGAGCTTTTGCAAGAGTTTGGTTGGAAACAGTCCGGAAATGAAGGTGGGATTATTAGGTATCAGTCTAATCCTGAAAATGGATTAGGTACTACTGTGGATCTGAAAAAAGATCCTGAATTGAATGGTCAATTTGGACGCGGCTCCATTCATCACGTAGCGTTTCGTGTGCCGGATGATAAAAGCCAGTCTGAGTGGAGGGAAAAATTGATCGGTATGGGCTTTCAGGTAACACCGGTTCAAAATCGCGATTATTTCCGTTCTATCTACTTCCGCGAACCCGGTGGTGTACTGTTTGAAATTGCAACCGACATCCCTGGTTTCACACATGATGAGCCTCTTGAAAGTTTGGGCCAAAGTTTGAAGCTCCCAAGCTGGTACGAGAAAAACCGAGACGAAATTGAGAGTCGGCTTCCGGAACTGAATGTCTGACAAGTACAGCGGAGAGCTTCTCCGCTATTAACGGGCAGGCTGCCCGTTGTACGTGTAACGTAGCGCGGCGTCGCCGACCCGCGAAATGTAGCGCAGTGTCGCTGACCTGCGTATTAAGAATAAAAATGAATCACTTTTTAGATTAATAACTCTCAGGTCAGGCGACCTGAGTTACATAAACCAAAAAATATTATGTTTAGAGCAAATACAGAAGATCGATTTGAAGGACCCCATCAAAAAAGTAAAACCGTGTATGCCGGAGCGGATATAAAAAACGCAAAAGGTGCAATGGTTATGATTCATGGCCGGGGTGCAACGGCAGAAAGCATTATCACGCTGGCAGATGAGTTTGATACGGAGGATCTGCATTTAGTAGCTCCGCAGGCAAGTCAATTTCAGTGGTATCCCAACTCCTTTTTAGCGCCAACGGAGCGAAATGAGCCGGGGTTGTCATCCGGACTCCAGGCAATCCACGATATCGTAACCGAATTGGTGGAGGCAGGAATACCAAGGGAAAAAATCATCCTTTTAGGCTTTTCACAAGGTGCTTGTCTGGCATCAGAATTTGTGGCTCGACATCCTGCAAAGTATGGCGGACTTGCTGCTCTAAGCGGCGGGGTGATCGGAGATGAGGTTTCCGCTGAAAATTATACCGGTTCATTGGATGGAACACCGGCATTTTTAGGCTGTAGTAATATTGATGCCCACATACCAAAGGAGCGCGTAGACGAAACCGAAGAAATTCTCAGTAGCTTGGGAGCTAAAGTTACCAAAAAAATATACCAGGGAATGGGACATACAGTGAATGAAGATGAGATTGGTGAAGTATCCAAGATTATACAAAGAGTGATTGCCTGATAAACAATGCTTACATTATCAGCTTCATAATTCTTAACTATATCGAGTATAATGGATATTATTTGGGTAGGCGTCGCATTTATTTTTGGAATTGGGGTTGCACGATTTCACTTACCCCCTCTTGTTGGATATCTGATTGCAGGCCTTACCTTATCTGCATTTGGGTACCAAGCCGGGGATATGCTAAAGGAAATTTCTCACTTGGGAGTAGTTTTTCTGCTTTTCACCGTTGGACTTCATATTCGGTTAAAAAATATTATCAGGTACGATATTTTGGGAATCGGGCTGACTCACCTAGCGATTTCAACAGCGATTTTTACTCCGATCACGCTCTTTTTCGGGTATGGTCTGCAAGCAGCAATTATCATTTCTATTACTTTAGGTTTTTCAAGTACTGTACTTACAGCTAAAAATCTTGAAAGAAGAAATGAGTTAGGTGCACTTTATGGCCGGGCCGCCATTGGAATTCTTATTATTCAGGATCTTGTTGCAATAGCAATTATTGCATATACCGGAGGGGGAGTTCCCTCAATTTGGGGATTATCCCTTTTCGCAATCCCTATACTGCGTCCGGTTTTAATTGGGTTTTTAGGCATAATCAGGGATGATGAATTATGGATGCTTTTTGGACTAGGCCTCGCGCTTGGTGGAGCTGCACTCTTTGAACTTTTCAATCTATCAGGTGAATTGGGGGCACTTGCCGCCGGTATGCTACTAGCATCTGATGAAAGAGCCGATCAAATCGCCAAAAAAATGTGGGGTGTAAAGGAAGCATTTCTTGTCGGGTTCTTTCTTGAAGTTGGACTAACCGGATTCCCATCAATAACAGGTTACTATTTCATCTTTATACTTTTACTCTTGCTGCCCTTAAAATCTATTCTATTCTATGGATTGTTTATGTTGTTTAAATTTAGGGCAAGGACAGGGTTTTTGGCATCTGTTTCACTTACAGCTTATAGTGAATTTACTCTCATTGCCGGTGCAGTAGCTATTGCAAACGGTTTTATCCCGGAAGAAATGATTGTAATTCTCGGAATGTTGGTTGCCATTTCCTATGCAATAAATGCCCCCATTACCATGAATGAGGAGAAAATCTGGAAAAGGTGGGAGAAGTATCTGTTACGATATGAGCGTGATGTTAAACACCCTGAGCATCAAACCATTTCGCTTGGATCGGCTGAATTTTTAATTATTGGAATGGGTAATGCCGGAAGAGCGGCTTACGATAAGTTAAAAGAGCAGAATAAACCGGTAGTGGGAATGGATATTGACCCC
>PWFZ01000081.1 GCA_003555185.1 Balneolaceae bacterium
CTAAAAAAACAGCAACTGAGCCCTCTGAATACTACTTTTAAAGCAAAGACAAGAGACAGCCCTCCTAGCAGGTTGAGCAGAACAACTTGTACAAGAAGCTCAAGCAAAGAACTGTGCAGCATTAGGCCAACCAGCCTTCAGATAGGTCCCATTTTGGCCCCTAGCCCTTCAATTAGGCGACCCTATAAAAAGAGGCCTAGAGGCTTTCTCAAACACTTTAAAAAATCAAAGAAAACATATAGAACCATAGTAACTAAAAATAAGCATTCAAGGACAACTCCAAAGCCCTGACTGGGAACAACGCGGGTAAAATAGGCCCAGTAAGGGGATTAAGGGAGGCACTGCCAAAGCTCAACATGCATCCACTCGAGTAAAAAGAGAAATAAAAGATTTAAGTAATTTAAAAACAAATACTTCCAATCTTTAAATTCGGTGGCAGATATATTTCCAGTATATACGAACCTTCAATGTAGTTATGAATAACTGTAAATCCAATTATTTAAGGGGTTTACTCTACGCTACAAGGATCCTTTGCATCAGCGATAACGCTGCAGAAAAACATGATAGTGAAAGCTATTTTAACTCTGATTTTAATTCAATTTCACAGTTTAAAACTCCTGAAATCGGGCAACCCTTTTTTGCATTATCTGCCAGTTCTGAAAATTTACTTTCGGTGATATCAGGAATTTCTGCCGTGAGATGTAGTTCAATTTTTTCAACCGACCAATCGTGTCCGGTCTGTTTCATAATTACAACGGCATCGGTATTCAATTCTGTTGCGGTAAACCCGGCGCCATTCAGCTGAAAACTAAGAGCCATGTTAAAACACCCGGCATGCGCGGCTGCCAATAATTCTTCCGGGTTTGTACCCGCTTTTCCATCTTCATTCTCAAATCGGAGCTTGGTAGAATATGGTTGGTTGTTCAGCGTTTTACTTTGTGTTGTCAATGATCCGGATCCCTCAAGACCGGTTCCCTTCCAAATTGCATTCGCTCTTCGTTTCATAATTGTAGTTTAGTTATGGATCTATTTTCAATTTAAGATCAATATGGTTTATTTCGTTCAATTGGAGTAGAATATATGATACAAGTATGGCGAAAAGGAATCTAAAATAGATCTGAGACTTACTTAGATAAAGTCATCCCGCACTTGATGCGGGATCTCTCAATTTTGCACGGTTGTAAAATTTACACTCATGTCATCCCTCTGAACCAGACGGGAGATGCCGGCTCGGAGGCCGGCATGACTGCTAAATTATTCTTCAATAATGATTTGTTCTCATAACACTAAAGAGATAAAATCCTACATTCAAAAGAACCTACAAATCATTGCCAATGCTAAAACGCACCTTTTACTTTCTACTGATCATCTTAATTTTACCAAGTGTTGCACTTGCTCAGGAGAAAATCCCATTCACCATTCTCCACACAAATGATGAGCACTCCCATTTAATTCCTCATCCTGTTGTGGATCATCACCCTGAAATGGAAAATCCAGCCATTGGCGGTTTTGCACGATTAGGAGGAATGGTGAAGCAGATTCGTGATCAAAAATCGGAAGTCAATGAGCCGGTTCTTCTATTTAATGCCGGAGATTTTATAGGCGGAACGGCATTCGGCTGGCTGCCACTACATGGATATGCCGCTGAGCTGAATCTGATACAGAAAATTGGGTACGCCGCCGTGGTGGTCGGAAACCACGAATTTGATCTCGGAACCGAAGTGCTTGCTGATTATCTGAAAACGGCAGGGTATCCTGATGCGCACGAACGAACAGCTGTTCTGGGCACAAACCACATCATCCCGGAAGATCATCCGCTTGCAGAAGCAGGCATTAAAAATACGATGATAAAAACAATGGAAAACGGTCTGAAAGTGGGCATTTTCGGTTTGATTGGTGAGGATGCCATTAGCAAAACCGCATCCCCTGAACCTGTAACATTCGAACATTATTTGGATGCGGCAAAACGAGCTGTTCAGCAGCTGAAAGATCAAGGCGCTGATGTGATCATCTCGGTAAATCACTCCGGACTAATAGAAGATCAAAAGTTGGCACGGGAAGTAATCGGAATAGATGTAATTGTAGGCGGACACTTTCACACTCCTCTATATGAACCCATCACCGAGGGGAGTTCAATCATTGTTCAGGCAGGTTCATACACCGAATATTTGGGTCAGCTGGAGCTGTACTGGCTTCCTGATGAAGACCGTGTTGAAGTGAGAAACGTTGAAAACGATAAACCATTTCTGATCAGGCTTGATCATACCGTACCCCTTGACCCGGAAATTGAACGGGAAGTGAACCGTTACGAGGATATATTGAGCGAATGGGTGGCGGAATTAACGGATGGAGTAATCACTGACATTCGCGAGACGATTGCACGGTCTGATTTTCCACTGAACAGAGAGCGCAAGAAGGAATCGGCCATTGGAAATTTTATAACCGATGCAATGCGCATAGTGACCAGCAAGGTCACCGGCCAAAAGGTAGATGTTGCTGTTCAGGCAAACGGTGCAATTCGGGGCAGTCTCAGGCCGGGGAGTATGCCGTGGTCGGAAGGGCAAATTTCGTTTTACGACTTGACCAATACCTCTGGATTGGGTGCCGGTCCGGACGGGAATCCCGGCTACCCAATTGTTGCATTTTATCTAACCGGAGAGGAAGTTCGCCGTGCTATGGAAGTATCGGTATTACTATCTGAGATGCTGATGGACAACTATTTTCTGCAATTTTCAGGCGCGAGCATGGAATATGATCCCAATCGCGCATTATGGATGACGGTACCGGTGATAGATCAACCACTTCCCAGCTCGCGATCTGTATTAAGTGCGAAAATTTTTGAGGGTGATGGAATCCAGTACAATACAGCAATGCGCCCGCTGGAAAAGGACGATCAGAATCTCTACCACGTTGTGACTGACTACTACATCGCCGGTTTCTTACCGATGGTGGGTGATCTGCTGCCGAGCCTTGGAATCGCGTTCAAAAACAGCGAGGGAGAATTGATTGAACTGGATGATGCCATAGTGATGCAAAACGGAAGCGAACTTAAAGTCTGGCAGGCCGTCACGGAATATGCAATGTCGTTTTCTGATGAACAGGGATTTTCTACTATTCCGGAGGAGTACCGCGATACTGATAGTCGGTTGGTTCATGTGGATGCCAGATCGCTGTGGTTTTGGCCTTCGGTTGTGGGCCTGTTGTTGATTTTGGTAGTGGTAGTGGTAGTTTTGGTAGTGAGAAGGAAATCTCCCCTTGAGGGGAGATCACA
>PWFZ01000103.1 GCA_003555185.1 Balneolaceae bacterium
TGGGGTCCGAACCCGTATTATTACATGGCTGGCAAGTACGGCATTCATCCCACTTATATCCAGGAAATGCTCAACGATTCCAGATACGACAGCGAGGATATCTTGGCGGTTGTCGATCATCTCAAAGAGACCGGTGGCAATTATTACAGCTTGGATAACCTGGAAGTTGCACGCAATTTTTATTATGGTGAACCTAGAGGTACGTGGCAACCATCTTTAGTGATGAAAGACCGTGATGTTCTTATACTTGGTAGTGGCCCTAGCGTGGCAGCACACAGAAAAGCCCTTGAAAAATACATCCTCAAAGTCAATCCTTACGTCATGGCGTTAAATACACAAGCTGTTTTGGACGCAGATCTTATTGATGTTCGCGTGGCATGCCATCCTGTTCGCCTTCTGGCTGACTATGAAGAACTAATACATTATCCCCAACCACTTATTACTCCTTTTAGTATGTTGCCTCATGAAGTAACAAAATCACTGCGAGGCAAGGAAGTACTTGATTTTGGACTTGGCGTAAAACCAGATACTTTCATGATTGATGATACTCATTGTATCGTGCCCACTTCATTGGTTGTGGCGTACTCCCTTGCTGTTGCAACCAGTGGTCAGGCTAAGGGGATACTTTTGGCGGGTTTTGATGGCTATGGGGCTGATGATCCAAGAACTTCAGAGATGCAAGCCTTGTTATCGAAGTATATGTCTACAATACAAGGACTTGAGCTATTATCAATTACACCTACTAAATATAACATACCTATTCAATCGGTTTACGCATTGTGAGACCAATTATGAAATGCATTGTCTTGATCCCTGCTCGTTATAAATCTACCCGCTTCCCGGGCAAGCCTCTGGTTCCCCTGGTGGGGAAACCAATGATTCTATGGGTTGCGGAACTATCTGCAAAAGCAGTTGGCAAAGATAATGTATACGTAGCAACTGAAGATAAGCGTATTTATAATTTTGTAGTAGAGGCAGGTTTTAAAGCAGTTATGACCAGCGATGATGCTTTGACAGGTACAGACAGGATAGCTGAGGCTGCTGAAAAGATAAAAGCTGATATATATATTAATGTACAAGGTGATGAGCCGTTGCTTGATCCTGAAGACATACTCACGATTCTCGATAAAAAGGCTCAACATATGGATAAGGTTGTCAATGGTTTTTGTTGGCTTTCTGCGCAAGAAGATCCAGATAATGTAAATATACCTAAAGTGATAACTAATGAGGCGGGCATGATGGTTTACATGTCTCGCCGGGCATTGCCTGGGTTTAAGGATAAAAAATATTCGCCTAAAAATTTCAAAAAACAGGTTTGTATATACGCGTTCACTGGCGAAGAGCTATTAGCTTTTAAGATGTATAACCGTAAAAGTGAGTTGGAATTTTCTGAAGACATTGAAATTTTACGTTTTTTAGACCTGAGCAAGAAAATTTTGATGGTTGAGACTAAAGGCGGCAGCCTTGCCGTAGATACACCGGAAGATGTAAGAGCTGTTGAGGATGCGCTGGAAGTGCTTCATGCTTTAAAGGAATAATTTGAACAAAGGGATATATTTTTATGAGTATGGATATACCTGAATGTCGCTTGTGCGGCGCCTTAGCTGATCAGCAATTCGTTCGTGCGAAGCATGTTTATGGTGGTACCTCCCAGCATAAATTTTGGGAGTGTAAAAAGTGTGAAGGGGTTTACCTTTGGCCAGTGCCATCGCCAGATGAAGAAGTCAAATTTTATGCAAACGAGTTTGAGAAGTTTATGTCCGACAGGTCGGCTAAAGACCGTGATTGGACAGGTGCGGAAAAGCATATCCTCACAAATCAGGATAATGTAAACCGTCGTTGGCTTTTTTTACAGGATGACATCAAGCCGGGATGCCGGGTTCTGGAAATAGGCTGTTCTTCCGGCTTTATGCTGGATGCTTTTAAGAATGCCGGTATGTTGCCGGTAGGCATTGAACCATCCCTGCGATTTTTGGATTTTATAAAAGAACGCGGACATAAAGATTATCAATCATTGGATGAACTTCGTGAGCAGCAAACCAATAGTTTTGATTTAATAGTCCATTTTTTTGTACTTGAACATATCAGAGATACAAAGAATTTTTTGCACCAGCAGATAGAACTGCTTAAGCCTGGGGGCAAAATAATCGCCGAGGTCCCATGTGTAAATGATCCACTGACTTCATTGTATAATATTCCAGCATTTGAAAAATTTTATTGGTCAATTGCCCATCATTATTATTTTAAACCGAGGTCGCTTGCACCTATTTTAGATAGGCTGCATTGCCGCTATCGGTTTGTTCCTGAACAAAGATATGATTTAGGTAACCATATAGTTTGGATGACGGAAGGAAAGCCTAGGGGGCAAGGCAGGTTTTTAGATATATTCTCCCAAGAATTTTTTGATCAATATAAAAACCAACTCAAGGCAAGCTGGCATTGTGATACTTTTTTTGTCTATATAGAAAAACAATAACACTTTAAAATAAAAAGATATATTGGAGAGGCATGGCGAATATCCTTATTACCGGGGGTGCCGGCTTTGTCGGTTCAGTTTTTGCGGAAAAATCTTTGCAATGCGGGGACAATGTTGTCATTGTTGACAATCTATCCACAGGCTTAAGAGAAAATTTGCCGGTGGGTATAGACTTCATAGAGGGTGCATGCCAGAGTGAAAATGTTATTCGTAAACTGGATAATTATCGTTTTGATATTATCTATCACATTGCTGGACAAAGTTCTGGCGAGATCAGTTTTTCTGACCCCGTCTACGACCTTCAAACAAATGCCCAATCAACCTTGATGCTTTTGAATTACGCAAAAAAATCAGGCTGTAGGAAATTTGTATATGCAAGCTCAATGTCGGTTTACGGTGATCCATATGAGCAAGATTTGCCGGTACGCGAAGATCATCCTACTCACCCCAAATCATTTTACGCAGTAGGTAAGTTGGCCAGTGAACACTATATGAGGATATATTCACAGCAATATGATCTTGATTGCACTGCTCTACGGCTGTTTAATGTTTATGGACCAGGGCAAAATATGGCTAATATGCGACAAGGAATGGTAAGTATTTTCCTGGCCCAAGCCCTTGAAAATAGATATATTCTGGTTAAAGGATCTAAAGAGCGGTTTCGAGATTTAATCTACATTGATGATGTAGTAGATGCATTTATTGCAGCTGGTTACCGCAGTTTTAATGGCTTTAAAATATTTAATATTTTAACAAA
>PWFZ01000242.1 GCA_003555185.1 Balneolaceae bacterium
CCTGTAGAACCGTCCAGACTCATTCAACGATCTGCTTATCTCTTTCACTATGTTCAAAGAACTTCAACCGCCACAAATCATATATTTCGTTTTTGTGACAGACTTACAAACTACTAACTTTCAGTACCCATTGTCAAGCTAAAAATCTAAATAATTCAAAGTTTTTTAGCCCCTCCAAAACAGTAGTTTCCGTTTTCTGAAGGGCCTTTATGATACGAGGAAAACCATATCTATGTCAACAAAAAATTGCACTTATTTTACCTTTCTTTATATCTATCAACGATCAAATTTAAGAACCTTCTATTTTATAACTACTTAACCGCTTTAGCCTAATTTCATATTATCATATCTGTATAAATCAGCACCCTTATCATAGCCTTTTATGATCCATAATCACTGCTTATATAAGAGGAGTATCAAAGTGAATAAATAAGAATTTGAATGAATAGGAATTTTAATTGAGAATCATGAGAGTACCAATGGAAATAACAGCCTCATCAAGGGGCCATAAATATTAAAATTCTTCAAGAACCACCCTACTATCTTCCGGCTGACTGAGCACGGGTTAACTTTTTTCGACCCGAAAGATACTTCCCCTCCTTTAATTTTTTTCAGCTAATGAAATAATCGAACATCAACTGATTGCGTAATAAGAAACGAAACTATACCTGACAGTGAATTGACATCCATAAATTCATATACATCATCTAATAATTCCAGTCCGCTGTTAACTCCATTTGTATTGAAGCGCTACCGTCATCAACAATACTATCCAGATATTCACAAATAAACCGATGCAAACCACAGACAGCACTCTTTTTCTACCAAATAATTCGGATATCACAACCGTTGCTATAAAAGTCAGTAACCAATCAGGTTATTACGGACAAATTTCCGTTTATAATTAAATTGGAAATTACTGTATTGAGCCAATCAGAATATAGTAGTGAAAACAGAGTTGCAGCCCCTATAATATTTACGATCACCAACGACGTTAATAACAAACCGATCCATAGAACCAGCAGGTCTCTTTTATGTTTACAGGAAATACGTATTGACTTAAAATCTATCTGAACCTTTCACCATTGAGTTGATGTTGTATCCGTAAGAAAATTTATATCCCACATCTAAATCCGATGAATAAAAAAACGAAGAAAAAAATTCAGATTTCCGAGGCCGCCACTGAGAGGTACCTTGTTAATGACAGATTTACAATAAAATCTTTGGCAGAAGAACTGAAAATGGATTCAGCAGAGATTTATGATCTATTTCCCAACAGGCGATCCATATTGGAGTTCTATTATGAATCTGTACTTATCAGATATCAAGCCTTAATAACACAAATAGATGGCTACGGTACATTTACCATGGCTGAAAAGTTGAGCAACCTTGCACTTACAATATTAGACATGTTTCAGGAGAGACGAGAATTCGTCACCAAAACATATAATAGTATGATTGCCTGTTCGGGCAGATCAACAAATTTTGAAAAATCTTTAAAGGCTCAGCTGACTCTTATATATGAGCAAGACAACAAACAATCTAAAGCAGCCTCAATGTTTAACGGCGAACTTACAAATAGATTCATTGTTTTACATTTCCATGGTTTGATATGCTTTTGGATTCAGGATTCAAGTGAAGGGTATCAAAAAACAATGGAGTTAGTAGACAAATGGACTGCACTGGTTCAGGAGGTGAATTACTCTTCTGTAATAGACAGAGGGCTAGACCTCGCCAAGTTTGCTGTTTACAATTCCCCTCTCAACAGTTTTCTGGATTTCATCAATAAAAAAGGTGCTCGTTTATGAGTGATTTTCCATCATCGAAATTCGAACGCGGCAAAATTTTTGCAAAGACCGGGTTGAAGGTCGGTACCAATTACGCTAAGCATTACATCAAATCACTAAACGGCTCTAACGACTCCGAAAAATCAGATTTACACAAAGAAACTGCTGAACAGGTATTTACTGAATTAACAAAGCTTCGTGGCACTGCTTTAAAAATAGGTCAGGCTTTAAGTGTAGATCAAGGATTTTTGCCTGATGAGTTCGCTGAAGTGATAACACAGGCTCAATATAAAGTCCCCCCGATTAATCGTTCGCTGGTTCGGTCTATCATCAAGCAAGAGTTGGGGCAATATCCGGAAATGATTTTCAAATCATTTAACAGTGAAGCCGTTGCTGCCGCATCTATAGGGCAGGTTCATAAGGCAACATTAAAAGATGGACGAAAGGTTGCCGTAAAAATTCAGTATCCGGGGGTTCGCGACACCATTGCCTCTGACCTTAGCCTGGCTAAATCATTATTTAAAAGATTGGTCACAAATAGCATTGAGCTGGATGAATATTTTGAGGAGATCAGAAGCACCTTAATATTAGAAACGGATTATATTCAGGAAGGAAAGTCCATCGATCGGTTTCATAAACGATTTACAAATGAGAGAACAATTACACCTGAATGGATTCCCGACTTTTCTACAGGTCGCGTTTTAACCATGACTTATATAGATGGAATTCACCTTGGGGATTTTCTGGAATCAAATCCAACTCAGGAAGAGAGAAATCATTACGGGCAGCTGCTATGGGATTTCTTCCACGACCAGGTACAAGACCACGAAGAGATTCATGCAGATACCCACCCGGGCAATTTCTTTTTAACCAACGATGGGAAACTTGGCGTGATCGACTTTGGATGTATAAAAACCTTTCCGGAAGATTTCTTTCAGGATTATCTCAGATTACTTCCAACTCACTTGCAAAAAGATGAACCGGAAATTAAAAAACTATATACAAGGCTTGGCGTTCTGCGGGATGACCCGGAAACCAGTCCTAAGGATATGCAATATTATCAGTTTTGCCTGAATTATGGATATGCATTTGCTATGCCTTATAAAGGGGACCGTTTTGATTTCGGCAATCCTGATTATAAAGAACTGATTCGGGGTCACACAAAGAACGCTCCTGTTGGAAATGAGCCCAGGGGAAACAAACATTTCATTTACAGCACTCGCGCCCATTTAGGGCTCTACCATTTTTTGATGAAAATTAAAGCAGAGGTTAACACAAAAAAATCCCGGGAGATTGTGGATGAAGTAATCCAATAAATTAAAATGGCTGATTATCGCTGATTCCGGCTTTATTTTTTCTATCTGATACATACACCAAATAAAAAGCCCGGCATCATTTACGATTACCGGGCTTCAAATATTTGTGGAATCTGCAAAAATTAC
>PWFZ01000056.1 GCA_003555185.1 Balneolaceae bacterium
ATTTGGCGAAAGCACATTCACAGAATGTAATTTAAGTATGGTAAACCTTGCCAATATCGCCCTGCAAGGTGTAACCTTTCGAAACTGCAAAATGCTGGGGATTGTTTTTAAAGACTGTAATTACCTGGGATTTAGCGTCTGTTTTGACAACTGTATTCTTAACCAATCTTCTTTTTACAAAGCTTGGCTGGAAAAGACAACCTTCGAAAATACCCGGCTGCATGAAGTGATTTTTTCGGAGTGTAATCTGAAAAAGTCCATTTTTAATGGGTGTGATCTTTACAGATCTACATTCGAAAACTCTATACTGGAGGAAGCAGACTTTAGAAACTCTTACAATTATTCCATCAATCCCGATATCAATGGAATGAAAAAAGCCCGCTTCTCAATGGATGGAGTCGTTGGACTTTTAGATAAGTATGAGATTATTGTTGAATAGAAATTAAGATTGCTGATAGTCCTCCCTATTTCTTCCGAATCAATGGTAAAGAGCAGCATCGAAACGATCCGCCGGTGGATGGCCCCCCATCAAACGGTATCTCTTCGACGTTAATGCCCCGCTTCTCCATCTCTTTTGTCACTCGTTTGCACTCAGGATGATCGCGGCTGATCACTGTGGTTTTTGAAATGGAAAGCACATTTGTAACCAGTTCTTGCTGCTCATCTTTATTCACTTTAATCAGGTCGTAATCCCTGGCCATAAAATCCGGAATGGTCATCATTCCATTTTCATAGATCAGTGCGCTATTTTCACCAACAGGGTTAAATGTCAGATCCAGGTGAAGCACGTCTTCGTCCTTATCTATGGTGAGAAAAACCGGTACAACTTCCATCTCATCACTAAATAATTTATACAGCCATTCGAACCCTTCCAAATTTGTTCGGTGACTTATTCCCACCATAAGCCTTCCTTTATCTACCATAATATCACCACCTTCCAACAAACATTCAGCGGGAGGAATTAACACATTAGGCTCATTACCTGTAAAATCTTTAATCAGCGGAAAGATGCCTGCAACTTCATACTTTCGGCTTATATTTGCCATGTTGCACAAAATTAACTTGTTCTGAATTACACAGGCAACATCCCGGGGCGTTAACTGATCAAATACAAATTTTCCCACGTAATCCGGTATTAAAACTTCTACATCATGCTTTTCCAATATTTTTTGAAATCCCCCGAACTCACTCTTGAGCTCTTCTTCTGTGGGACGATCACGTTTCTGCCTTTGATTTAATATTTCGGAGTACTTTTTAACTTTCCCGTAGTCTTCCCACCTTCCTATAACTACTGATTTAAGCGTATCGGTTTCGCAAAATTGTGAATATGATTTTGACATATAATTGATGATTTAATGATGAATAGTGAAGCATTTATTTTATCTCTCCCTTAAATAACTATTATGTCTACCTGCTGGTATAGTTCATCATACTTTTTTGTGGCTAAATAATTTATGTTTATATCTAGTGTATAGTTGATGAAGTTTAGACTCAGCCATATCGGTAGGAAAAGGTTAACTTATCCCCCCCATGAAAAAACCTCCTCAAACCCCTCTCTCTGCGATTGGAGAAACCCGAATTCACCGAATTCTTGTTCGTGCCTTACTGGTAGTGATGACCATTAAGTGGGTATTTTTGATGCTCGATCAGCAATTGCTGGCCCTCTTTCTGGTCACACTGATTATTGCTACACTTTTGGCGCCTATTGTATTTCGCAGTAAAATGCAGATGGAAATTCCTGCTGAGTTTCACCTCACCGCAGTGATTTTCATCTTCGCCTCATTCTATCTGGGTGAAGTTCAGGATTTCTATTTTCGATATTGGTGGTGGGATATAGCACTCCACGCAACCGCCGGATTGTTGATGGGGATACTTGGCTTTCTGCTGATCTATATTAAACGAGAGTAAACGAGTTGATCTGCATATGACACCCGGCTTTATCGCTTTTTTTGCGTTTACCTTTGCCGTAGCAATTGGAGCTATTTGGGAAATATTCGAATTTGGAATGGATCAGATATTTGGCACTGTCATGCAGAAGCCGATGCTGGGAGATCCTTCAGCACTCACCGATACCATGTGGGATATGATTGTAAATGCCGTTGGAGCTTTTATAATCAGTGTATCCGGCTGGTGGTACCTCAAGAAAAACAAAAGCTTTTTTATGAAAGACTGGATCAGGAAATTTATCAACCGAAACCCACAAATGTTTCAAAAATAGTGGTTCGCGCTAAGTAAGATCACCTGATTAATTTAATTTTTCTTTTTACACTTAATTAAAATAAAGCCCACAAATTCCACTAGCCAAGAATAAGCAGTAAAACTTCTCACTCAGTAGAATGATCAGAAATATTCATAATCATACAAGTATCATCCTCTCACTTCAATTTTCGACCCATTCAAATAAGTTCGTCTATCTTTCTATATATTTGGGGCAAATTCATTTACAATAATCCATTCACTTATGAGCCGATTACGATTTGTATTCACTGTCATATTTTTAACAACCATTTTCTGGGGCTGTACATCGGATCAAACCGAGGAACCGATTCGCATTGGTGCCACAATGTCTGAAACAGGACCTTATTCCACACAGGGAATCCCGGCTCGTGATGGATACCTACTCTGTGAAGAAGTATTTAATCAGCAAGGAGGTGTTCTTGGCCGATCCATAGAGTTTGTAATTTATGATGATGAATCAGATGGTGAGACGGCTGCCGAACTGTATGATAAACTTATTACGGAAGATGCTGTGGATTTGGTGATGGGCCCCTACGGATCAACCCTCACCGAAGCGGTAGCCCCTGTTACGGAGAAACATCAAATGGTTCACATTTCTCCGCTTGCGGCCACGACCTCTATTTGGGAACAAGGCAGGGAATATTTATTTATGGTTCTCCCTCCGGCTGAGCTCTTTTTGGCAGGAATTATAGAAATGGCAGCGGATAACGGGCTTCGAAAAGTTGCCGTCATTGAAGAAGATGCCCTTTTTCCGAGAGCCGCCGGGTCAGGTGCCGCAGATCTTGCCAGAGAAAGAGGCATGGAAGTCGTAATGCATGAAACGTATGCAAGCGGAACCGACGATTTCTCAGAACTTCTTTTGGCAATGAAAAATGAAGGTGTGGAAGTACTGGCAATGGCAGCCTCCTCACTTAATAACTTTATTGATGTGGCTCGTCAACTAAAAGAACACGATGTAAATCTAAAAATGTTTG
>PWFZ01000132.1 GCA_003555185.1 Balneolaceae bacterium
GCTGAAATACTCGTCCACCGCCATCACGAACACCTTTGGCAATTCCGTTAAGTTTGATAGGCACTTTAAGGGTAACCGGTCTTTTTGGATCCAGAACATAAAAGTCTGCATGAAGTGCTCTGTCTGATACCGGATCAAACTCGACATTTTTTAGCATGGTTTTATACTCTTTGCCGTCAACTTCTAGTGTTTGAAGCTTTGTTTCGTTGACAGAAAGAATTTTCTCAAGATCTGATTCGAGAACGGAGAAATGAACATTCTCTTTTACTTTGGGGCCGTAAAGTACAGCAGGTATACGCAATTCATCACGCAGCTTTTCAGACTCATTTCTGCCTAATTCTCTTTTTGTACCCTCTAAATTATATAACTCTGGTTGCGTCATGGTTTTGTTCGTTTATTAATTAATCATCAAAAAGTGCACTGATCGTATTATTTGTATGAATACGCTGTATAGCCTCAGCAAAAATGCCGGCAACACTTAAAACTTTAATTTTTTTGGATGGTTTTCTCAGTGGTACTGTATCTGTTACTAAAAGCTCATCAATTGGGGAGTCTTCAATTCGCTGGTATGCAGGCCCTGATAAAATAGGGTGTGTGGAAGCAGCATTAATGCTGAGCGCTCCACGTTCTTTTAATGCAACAGCTGCATTTGTAAGGGTACCTGCTGTATCGATTAAATCATCAATCATCAGTACATTTTTCCCTTCAACTTCGCCAATAATATTCATCACCTCAGCAACATTTTGCTTCGGTCGCCTTTTGTCAATAAATGCAAGGCTTGCTCCCAGGCGTTTCGAATACGCTCTTGCCATTTTAATACTACCTACATCAGGAGCTACAATCACAATATTATCGAGTGAACTCTTTTTATAGTGATCAATAAATACTCTGCTGGCGTATAAATGGTCTAATGGGATGTCAAAAAATCCCTGAATCTGTGAAGCGTGCAGATCCATTGTCAAAATTCTGTCGGCCCCTGCTTCAACCAATAAATTGGCCATTAACTTCGCAGCAATAGAAACACGGGGTTGATCTTTTCGGTCCTGTCTTGCATATCCGAAATAGGGTATGACCGCAGTAACACGTTTCACGGACGCCCGTTTTGCCGCATCCAGCATCATTAATAATTCAAGGATGTTATCACCCGATGGGGGTGTGGACTGTACTAAAAAAATATCCTCGCCTCGGATACTCTGCTCAAACTTGACGTAAAGCTCACCATCCGAGAAAGTTTTAATAGTAACTTCACCCAGCTGGGTGCCATAACTTTCTGCAATTGCCCGAGACAGAGCTACATTGCTTCTTCCCGCAAATATTGCCAGTGGTGTATCCAATGAACTAACGATTCAAGAGTGAGTAAAAATAAAAAGGATGTCCGATTTGGCATCCTTTTTTGTTAGATGTTGCCCGGGGAGGATTCGAACCCCCACTGCCTGGACCAAAACCAGGTGTCCTGCCATTAGACGACCGGGCAATAATTGCTAAATTATACAGACCCCAAAGATAGAAAGTCATTCTAATTCAGTCAAGAAGAAATTACATTTTTAAAGATTTCGCATCGGTGACATTCGAGTTTATTACAATATCTTTTTAACTGATGAGCAAGTCCAAGATTTTTTGACTCCCGGGATAAGTCGAATCCTGACTCTCTGAACGGTTTTTGTATCATTTGAGGCACTTTCTGATGAGAGCTTTTCCACTGCTTAAGAGCACTTTGTTTTAATTTTTTTGAGAAAAAAAGATCACCCAATAGATAAATTGCAGGTAAGAATACCGTGTTGTAGATCAGACTTTTCATTTGACCGCCCGGTTGCAGAGCATCGGGGATAGAATTTAAAATTCCGTCCCAGGTTGGAGCGCCTGTTTTAAGTATCTCATTAATTGGAAATTGCTGTAGTGCAAAATGGAGAGCAGCCGCTTCTTTTACCCGGTTTTCAGGATAGCTTGATGGCCGGATCCCTGAATGGGTCCAATCTAAATGTTGTAGATTTCCTGGTGCGAATGCAATATTCTCTACAGATGATACAAATGTTTCGATGTTCCTCGATTTACATTCTTGTTCATTAATCATCTTGTATAACCGATTCATGGATCGTGTGTTTTGAGAAATTCCCAGTGCTCGGTAAGAAGAATTAATCAGACATTGAAGCCATGCACCGGACGCAGATTGAGAAGCGTCATAGGTTTTTAATAGCTCATCAACTTTATAGTTGAAGTATTCGGTATGTGCAATTTCTATTTGCCTTTCGAAAGCCTCCTGGTTTATAAACTGAGTATCGCCGCGGCAGGGTAAACCAACATCTTTTTTACTGGCTTGAAGCAACGTTTGCAGTGATTTGTGCAAATAAGGCTTTATTTCCAGAGTCAATGGATGAGTGCCATCTTCCCGAAGTACAGTTTGCCCGGACGAAGATGTTGAATAAACGACGTGTAGCACAACCTTATTGAATGCCGGGTCGTGTTGGTGACGGTGATCATTCCAGTGTGATTCGGAGGTGTGAATTTCCACGCTTCCATGAAAAGAGAGCCCCCCGATTACTAAATGAGCTCCCAGGAAATCGGGGCCGGCGCCGTTATTTAAAGTACCATTGTTAACAATCGATACAGGCTTTCCGCAGTTTGTAGAAATATTTTCCACATAAAACTCTAGATTCTGCCAAATCCATTGAAGAAGTGATTCTTTATGTGGAAACCTATGCTGATGCATTTATTAAATCTTCGTCGCTGAGGGTAAGTGAATCCGTGGCTCTGTAGAGGTCAGGAATAGGGTTTGCCAATAAATTCGTTGACAGATTTTTGAGATTCTGTGCTCTCTGCTTCAACCCTTTATAGGTTTTGTCTGTTCGTGCATGGAACCATTCTGTTGACTTTACAGAGGGAGGTAATTTTCTAAATAGAGTGTTAACTAAGATACCGGCTCCCACACCTATTGAAAATGCTGTTCGAAATGAATGACGTGGTTTATATTGCATTGTATTTAAATTTGGTTCGTATTTCAATCACTTTAACGTCTTCATCCAATTTCTGTTTCATACTTCAATGTAAATTGAATAAATTTAGGCCACATTTTCAAGGTTAATCCCATCTTAAATTAAATGTATGATTTTACTGGATAAAGGCCAGCTGTCAAGAATCATTAAACGAATGGCTTATCAGGTTGTAGAAGAGGCGAGAGGAAATCCAATCTGTATGATTGGATTA
>PWFZ01000155.1 GCA_003555185.1 Balneolaceae bacterium
CTTCGCCCATATTGGCTTCACTGAATGGTATATCGCCCCACATATCTGCCGCATAGGTAGCAGCATATGCTTTTACGACTTTGGCAATCCCAACAAAATCAGTATTCCCCTCTTCTTCGCCCTGCTGAATGACGATGTCGAGGTTTTGAAATATGGTGGGATAGAGATTATTCCAGATATTATTTACCAATGATGCATCAAGGTCAGCCAATCGATCATAATCTCTCAGCTGCGCATGTACACCGGCCGTATGCTGAACCCAAACAGAGGAGATCCAACTGACATCCGTTCCGGAAAGGTTTACTATTGTGTTCAACATGGCAGTAGGTAATATAGTTGTATTAGGAGCTTCAAGAGGGTTATTGGGATCCTCGTTATACTCCGTCATCGTCTCGTCACAGCTCACAAAAAGTAAGCTGAAGACTGCTATTATGGATATATACTTTTTGAATTTCATAATCTTGATAAATTGAAAGGGTTAAAGTGACAATCTGAGGCCAAATATCAGGCTTCGGCTTCCGGGAAGGTTTACATATTCAAGTCCCTGAAAGTTAGAATCTCCACCGAGATTTGTCTCGGGGTCAAAATTCGGGTAATCAGTAATCAGGAATAAGTTTCTACCGGTAAAAAACAATTCAGCCGAGTTTACAGGCATCCAGTCCGCTTGATCTCTCGTTAGGTTATAGGAAAGCGTAAGTTGCCTTAATCGAATGAAGGATGTATCGTAGACATTCGATTCAGTGATCAGATCTTCATGGAGCCAGAAGTTCTGATCCTGTAAAATCTCAATATCGTTCTCTCCCTGAATAACCAGTTCACCATCATCATCAAAAAACCCTCTGGATCCTTGCGGAATAAAGGTTTCCTCTCGATTTTCTGTCATAGAATCCATACCGTATAGCTTTTGTAGCCTTGTATTTCCGGCATACATCTTTCCTCCCTGACGGACATCAACCATTACAGAAAGGCCAATATTTCGGAAATTAAATCTGTTGGTTACACTTCCTGTCCAGTCGGGGCTCACATCACCTACAGACCCAAGGTCAGGATTAATCAATGCTAAACCAAAGTTAGGGCTATCTTCATTTCCGTCATAAACGATGTTGCCAGCGTCGTCGCGAACATAAGACGATCCAAAAATAATTGGATAAGACTCTCCCTCAATTGCCCTGATATTCGGATCCACAAACCCCCCCAGAAAGATGTTGGTTACCCCCGGGGCAAGCTCCAGAACTTCCGATCTATTGGTAGAAAAGTTCGTTGTCACTCCCCATCGGAAATTTTGTGTCTGAACCGGAACAAAGTTCAGCATTACCTCATGACCAACATTTCGCATGTTTCCGGCATTTCTCAGATTGGTTGTAAACCCGGAACTTGCAGCGGTTGGAACTGCAAAGATTTGATCTGTAGCATCTTCATTGTAAAACGAGTATTCAAGACTTACACGGTCTTCAAAAAATGCTAATTCTGTTCCAAGTTCTATGGTTCTACTGTTCTGTGGACGAAGTTCAGTGCCGGGTATTTGGTTACTGAGGCCCAGGCCTGTAATGCCCTGAAACGGAAAGGTTACACCATCAGTCAGAAAACCACTGCCGGCATTGAATGTACCATAGGTTTGTACAGTCCCATATATCGGTGCTGCCTGACCCACTTCAGCCCAAGATGCTTTTAAACTTCCATATGTCAGCGTTTCTCCACCAACATCAAAGGCTTCTGTAAATACAAGCGTGGCTCCAATCGATGGGTAAAAGAATGAATTATTATCTACCGGAAGAGTGGAAGACCAATCGTTTCGGGCTGTAAAGTTCAAAAATACCCAGTTTTGAAAGTTTACTTCCAGATCTCCATAAATACCCACAACTAAACTTCTGAAGGTTGCTTCGTCTGCATTAATGATAGAAGCATTTGATAGATTTCTAAACCCGCCAATACTCAAACCACTGCCAGTTATTTCTGAGGTTTGTTGCTCAAAATGGTTGACTTCATTTCCCAAGAGAGCTCGAATACTGATGTCAGGGGTTAAGCTTCGTTGTGCTTCAACATTTATATAAGAGGTAATTTCTGACCTGTTTCTATTGAATTCATAAATCTGCCCCGCACCACCGGTTGCACCAGACCCTAAATCAAGAACTTGAACCCTGCGGTTATTGAAATAATCTGCCCCCAGGCGATAGTTAATATTCAGCCACTCTAAGGGATCATAATTCAGAAATACATTTCCAAATATCCGATCCGTATCATCCGTATTCTCATTATTTTCTAATGACCACCTGGGGTTATCCATCGCTCCCCTGTAATTAATCTGTGTATATGGGTCACCTTCTACATGAAATGGAGTACCCCACAGGTCAAATGATCTCGGTGCATAGTATAAAGTAAATAATGGGTTTGATAAATCGCTTCCCTGCCGAATCTGATCGATAGATGTATTGGAGTAATTTGCGTTACCCCCCATTCTGAATTGCTCAGATAATAAATACTCTCCACCTAATCGAAACGAAGCCCTTTCCATACCCGTGGTAGGAACCATTCCTTCCTGATTTACATACCCAACTCCAATGTTATAATTACCATTGGGATTAGCACCGCGAAGATTAATTGTATTATCAGTTGTTATTCCGGTTTGAAAGAAAGGAGATACGTTATCAATGGCACTTGTAGGAGCGGGCACCATTTCTCCCCGGGGATCTTCAATCATATCAGGCAGGTCTTCAATTCTTGGCCCCCAGGAAAACGAACCAAAGCTTTGGTATACACCTCCCGACCCTTGTGCGTAAGTGGACTGCAGATCAGGGGTTCGCGAAACAGTATCAAAACCCAGGCTGGTGCTTATATCTACAGTTACAATATTTTCCTCTGCTGTTCCTCCTCCTCTGGTTGTGATGATAATTGCACCATTTGCAGCTCTGGTTCCATAAAGTACTGCAGCAGATGAGCCCTTAAGGACGTTCATGGATTCAATATCGTTTGGATTTAAATCCATAATCCTGTTTGGAGCATCTACACCTGATACATTACCGCCTGTAACAGCACCTGATGAAACAGGTATACCATCGATAACAAACAGTGGGGCATTATTTCCATCAAAAGAGTTGGCACCACGAATTCGAATGGCCGCTGAAGAACCCGGCAGTCCACTTCCTGGGGTCACTTCCAATCCGGCAACACGGCCTTGCAGCGTAGCAATTACATCACGC
>PWFZ01000048.1 GCA_003555185.1 Balneolaceae bacterium
ATGGATATTATGAGCACAGACAAATTTACAAGGACCATTTTTTTGTGAAACTCATAAATAGGGATTAGTACAATGGGCTGATAGCTGTTTTCAAGATATCGGATCGGCATGAGTTCAGATGCTTGCAACTGTGCGGCATTCTGGATGGGTTGTGATAGTTTACGTGTTATATCTTCTCCATCGTTGGTGGTGAAGTCTACCGTTATGCTGCCGTTGGTCTGGGCGGCAATTTGCTTGATCTCAAAATGAACGACATCAGCAAGGTACGTTTCTCCGGTCTCATAGGTTTTGTCAAGGCCCTGGTAAATAGCCCCCATATGAACGGCCATGCCAGTTAGATACAAAGGTAGCAGCCAGGTCAGAAACCAGAGGTAGGTTAATTTGCGTTTATGCAAGGTATTGAGCAGATATGCTTGATTTATGGTTTAGGTAGCATATCATTTAACCCCAAAGCTTGATGAATCAATTCCGCTATTTTGTCAGCATCGAATTTGCAGTTGTCAATGACCATGTGGTAATGACGCGGATCACGCACGTCTTTGTGCGTAAATTCATATATAAACTCAAGCCGCCTGTTGTCTTTATAGTCAATGCGGCTCCGAGCCTCCGATTCGGAAATTCCCAAGACTTTTTGGACATTTCTTATTCTGCAATCAATGGGAGCCTGAAGCCGGATATGGAGTGCATGTTTGATATCGGCGGTAAGGATAGCCGAACCGGCGCCCAGTATCACGGTTCGTCCTCGAAAACCCAACACACGAAGGGTTTCAGCCATATTTTTATATAATTGGGCATCCGTAGGCTTGCGGGTAAACAGATGATCAATATACTGCTGGAGCAATCCGCGATGCTCATGCAAGATATTTTCGGAAAAATCTTTTTTGAATAGTTCTGATTCTGAAAGTTCCGTGATCAGTTCTCTGTGAAAAAGTACATACGGACATTCCCTGGTGCTGAGTTTGTCAATGAGTTTCAGAGCGACCGGAACTCCTTCGCATCCGTACTGTCTTGATATGGTGATACAAGGGAATTGGTGTTTTTGTGTTCTTTTTTCTCCAATACCCAAAGATTTTAATTGTGCCCCAATGTCGTGGTCGATTTTCTGAATAAGGTTTGAATACATTGCATTATCGTTTTTTTGAATTGTTGATTACGTATTGAACCTGTTTGTGGTTCATAACCCCATTGACTACCGATTTTTTTCTCTGTACTGCAATGCCTGGTGATGCAAATTAATAATTATATGTCACACTGTTTTCTACGTTGAGTATGCTTCTGGTTCGATTTCGAATATTTTCATCATAAAGCATTCTATGATGAAAGTCACGTATCATGAAATTACTGTTCATATGAAACCAGAGTCCGGCTGGAATATCGGAAAAAAGGAAGACCTGCACGGTGATGTTGTCTGTCTCAACCGATCTGGCGACGGTCCAACCACTCATAAAGCTCATTCGCTCATCAAAATGGGCGGCATAGTCTGAAATATGCCCTTCCAATAGCCTGTCGCCGGGAGATCGCCGCAGAAGGTTTTGCAAGGTTGTACTTATCCGGCTATTTATCAGGTTTCCATTCCAGATATCCATGAGTACATCTGCATATTTCCGGGGCTGCACTTTGGGATAAAGATTGTACAGCATCCGTTGGGCTGTAAATGACGAAATAGCCATTTCGACGGTATCATCCGGATGGTCCCATTGTTGCTGAGCCAGATTGTTTGCTTTACGGAACAGCTCGTCCCGGTCCATGTTTCCGAGCTTTTCAAGGTGCTCTGTAAGGTTGGAGGAATCCGTAGCCTGTTGCAGTGCCAAAGACCGGATGCCGAATTGAGGAAGTGGAGGCTCTATCAATCCATCACCAAGGAGGTGGGCCATCTCATCAACCTGCCTGGGACCCAGTAAAAAATAAAGGTAATCTGCAACAGCCGGATCATTGTTCCGGATAAGATACGTAATCAAATCCCTGATTTCGGGGGGATTGGCCTTGTCGGAGGTCCACTGCTCCAGCCTGCCCCGATGTTGATCATCAGCCCCCGCAATATAAAAGGACTTTATTTTTTCAACATCTACTCTGGTTTCGGGGATGATCTTGCCGTTTACTACATGATTGGCGTATGTAATGTAGAGAAAAAGATTGGAAAGTGTACCGGCCGGAAGTTGACGATCAGCCTGAAAAAAGATGGACTCTTGTTTGTTTTCGGAGACTGATGATAAAGCGGTATGCTGCGGTTGTTCGTCAATAAATTCGATCAATCCTGCCAATGAATAAGTTTTTTCAACCCATTCGCTCCCTTCAATAATGGCCTCCCGGTTTTGAAAAACTGTTATGAATGTCTCGCGGTTGATCCAGAAAATGGAGCCGACTACCAAAACGGCGACACCGAGAAAGATTAGAAAAAAACGCAGAAGACGCATAAGGCTTTAGTCTGTGAGCGGCAGTAGTATTATTTCTTCGAATTCCAGTTCACAAGCATCGAAAATAGGACCAGCATTTTCTTCAATGACTTTCCCGGATTTGTTTTTCAAACTTTCGAGCTCAATATACAGGGTTTCGGATGACTCCTCATAATGCCACCTGGAATCACCATCACCGAAAACCTCCAAAAGCTGCGCAACAAGTTCTTCAATCTCACCTTCAAAATATTCCGGGGCTTCAGGGTGTATCTCGTTGTTCATTTCGTAATTTTCTTTGGATGATTTTGCTTTTAGACTTATGATAGGTTAGGTCGCGCTGTTAATCAATGATTATTGTAAAAAAAGGGAGTTATGAATCCATTTATAAAAAAACTGCAACAAATTTCAAACAAAAACGAACGCCGTGTCATCGGCCTGATGTCGGGCACATCCATGGACGGACTGGATATCGCGCTTTGCCGGTTTTCAGGTTCAGGCCGGGAGACATCTTTTGAACTGGAACAATTTACCTCTATGCCCTACGAAGAGACCGACCGGCAACAGTTGATGGCACTTGTGCGCTCACCCAATACGGAGTCTGAGACTATATGCGTATGGCATACCCAGCTGGCCCATATTCATGGAGATATGGTAAATCGCGCCCTGGAGGATTGGGGGCTTGTCCCGGACGATATTGATTTATTAGCCAGTCATGGCCAGACTTTTCATCATGCACCACGTCACAAACATCAATTGGAAGGGATGCCGGATGCCACCA
>PWFZ01000362.1 GCA_003555185.1 Balneolaceae bacterium
ATGTGGTGTTGATTATTCAGAGGAGGTAATTTTGAAAAATAAGTGGGCCCGGCAAGACTTGAACTTGCGACCAATCGATTATGAGTCGACTGCTCTAACCAACTGAGCTACGGGCCCTGAATTAAATGAACGGCGATCAAAGATCTGTGATTTGAAATGGAAACCAACTACGATACATCGATTATCAGTTGCCATCATCTTTTGTCACTCGTTAACTTCTCTAGCTGTCAAAGATAGGGATAATGTGTTGAATACTTCAAAAGATTATTTCACCGATTTTGGAATAGTTTGTTGAATAATAACAACGATCAATATTCGGCATTCTTAAACTCAATTAGATAGTGTGAATGACAAATTAGAAGCTCAATCAGAGTCTTGCTCCTTATTCCCTTTTTCTTCGTCGGCTTTAGATTCTTCACCATTGGTTTTCAGTAATTTATTTACCTCTTCGCCGGGTATCTCTTCCTTCTCTAAAAGCATCTCGGCTACTTTGTTGAGCACATCCCTGTTCTCTTTTAAAGTGGTAAGTGCACGATTAAAAGCTTCTTCGGTGATTTTTTTAACTTCCTCGTCAATCTCACGCGCGGTTGAATCGCTGTATTCCCGCTGGCGGCTCATATCGCGTCCCAAAAACACCTCTTCTTCAGCACTTCCAAATGAGATGTGGCCAAAGCGGTCACTCATGCCCCATTCCAGTACCATTTTACGGGCGAGTTTTGCTACCTGCTTAAGGTCATTCTGAGCGCCGCTTGTAGACGTTTGAAATACCAAATCTTCAGCTGCACGTCCACCCATAACCACAGCAAGGCGATCCAGAAGATATTCCCTTTGGTAGATATATTTCTCCTTTTCAGGCAGCTGCTGGGTTACGCCCATGGCTTTGCCGCGGGGAATGATAGTCACTTTGTGTATGGGGTCTGAATGGGGGAGTACAGCTGCAACAACGGCATGACCGGCTTCATGGTAGGCCAGTATTTTCTTCTCCTCATCGTCAACTTGAACCCCTTCACGTTCAAGCCCCATCATCACTTTATCCCGGGCCTTATCAATATCACTCATAGTTACTTCCTTACGTTTATCTCGCCCGGCAAAGAGTGTGGCTTCATTTAATAGGTTTTCCAGTTCAGCACCGTTGAAACCGGGAGTGCCCCGGGCTACTTTCTCAAGGTCTACATCATCGGCTATCGGTTTATTCTTGGCGTGAACCTTAAGAATTTCCACACGTGCCTTTTGCGTTGGTAAATCCACGGTGATTTGTCTGTCGAAACGTCCCGGGCGTAATAGTGCCTTGTCGAGGATATCAGGGCGGTTAGTGGCCGCCATCACAACGACGTTTGTTGTGGGCTCAAATCCGTCAAGTTCAGAAAGAAGCTGGTTCAGTGTCTGTTCGCGCTCATCGTGGCCGCCACCGAGTCCGGCACCGCGACTGCGTCCGATAGAATCGAGTTCATCGATAAAGATGATACTGGGTGCTTTTTCCTTGGCCTTGTCAAACATGTCCCGCACGCGCTTTGCGCCCACACCTACAAACATTTCCATGAAATCGGATCCGCTGATCGTGAAGAAGGGAACGTCAGCTTCGCCTGCACAGGCCCGTGCAAGCAGGGTTTTCCCTGTACCGGGTGGACCGACCAATAGCAGTCCTTTAGGCAGTTTGGCGCCAAGCTCCTCAAAACGACCGGGTTCTTTCAGAAACTCGATAACTTCCTGAAGCTCTTTTTTTGCGTTATCGAGCCCGGCTACCTCTTCAAAGGTGGTCTTCTGATCTTCCGGTTCCTGCAATTTGGCTTGGCTTTTACCAATATTGAATAGTCCGCTGCCCTGCCCCTGCATTCGCTGGTAAAAAATAAATCCAATAAAGATGAAGAGGAGAAGCGGCAGCGCGAAAATCATTATGTACCACCAGTAATTTTCTGCTTCCGGCTCTGCTGAAATAGTTACGTCGTGCTCTTCAAGTAATTCCATCAAACGGTCGTCTCCGAAAGCCGGAATGTAGGTTGTGAAAACCTCGTAATAGGCCGTGTCCTCTTCGGCAATTTCCAGAATCCGTTGATCTTTCAGTTCACCCCTTATTTCTTCTCCCTGAATATGTACCCTTTCAACATTGTCTTGCCTTAATTCCTGTATGAATTCACTGTATTCGATCTGGGAAGTAGTTGTCAGGAACCCATTATCTATAGATTGAAGCCAGAAAATTAAAATTGCGAAGAAGACCATCCAAAGCAGGATATTTGACCAGCTTGAAAGGCAGCCGGACCTCTCGCCTTCAGGGGATGTAGGTCCGGATCTCTTACCATTCTTTTTTTTATTCTTCTCTCTCTCTTTTTTAGCCAATGCAGTGAAATTTTCAGATTTCAGTTTTAAACAGAGTCATTCTAATGTGCACTACCTAAAACGGTTTCCACCTTTATTTTGGTTCCTTTTATATAACATAAATAAAAATAAGCGATGATTAAATAAAAGATAGAGTGCCGGATTAATCTTTCTCCCTCTTTTAGCTGTTAGCAGGATTTCTTTTTAAGGAGAGAGTTTATTTCAGCTGAACCTAATCGGGGACTTATAGCTGTAAATGTGAAATAAATATCTGTCACTAAAGAAGATGGGCTAGAAGGCCTCAATGAAAAACGTCAATTTTATAAAGGTGTCATAAACTCAAGAAGAATCGCATTTCTTAATCACTAAAGGCTATTTCATCATCATTTCCGTAGAGACATGTGTTTTTTTATGCAATCATCACAATTAAATGTGTAGCACAATTTTCTACTACATCGATTAATTTTAGCAGATAAATCAATAAGTAAATCCGCAAATGTGCTGAATTCTTTATTTAGTACTATAAATTCATTGAACAATTCACTGAGAGATGTCGCCAAAAAGATAAGCTGCTTATGCATTTTAACACGTACTCCTCTCTTTCTTTTCAATCAATCACTTGAATTATGAATACAGGCCAGCCCAAAAATATTTTCATGATCGGACATGACGCTTATAATTTTGAAAAGTTCCGGTCTATCAACAACGCAGAAAACTATAGGTTTCATAATCTTATTTCAGCAGACAATGCCGAACATGCCGACCAGTTCCTGGTTAAAGAACTACTGAAGGAATTGGAGAATAAACTTGATGGCTTTGATGGCCCGGTTAACGCCATTACAACCTATATCG
>PWFZ01000181.1 GCA_003555185.1 Balneolaceae bacterium
ACTATTCGGATTACATCGGAGATTACGACGCGGATGCTTTTACCGATGCCGATAATCGCTTTGAGCTTCGAATGATCAACCCCGGAGTGCAGGTTCGATTCGATCAGGATCAGTTCCAGATTAACGGTGGTTATAACCTCATCAGAACTGAACGCCTCTTTGACAGTGAGTTCGGCATTAATGAGTTCGAGGGAACTCTGCATAATGCGGATATTTATGCAACCTATCAGTTATCTGAAGTACTTCAGCTGCTGGGTGGATTGAATTTTCAAAATACGGAAATGCCTGATGGTGAAAATGAAAACATCAACGCAGAAGTCCTTAGCCCCTATACTACCCTGTATATCAGTGATGTAAATGGATTCAATGCCGAGCTCGGATACAGAATCAACAATCACACCGAATACGGAAATAACTCCACGTTCAATTTCGCCCCCTCCTATAATTTCACGGAAAATGTGAAGCTTTATACTTCTGTAGGAACAGGATTCAAAACACCAACACTCAGCGAACTGTTTGGTCCATTCGGTGCAAACCCGGAACTTGAACCGCAGGAAAGCCGGTATTTCAACGCCGGAGTGGAATCCTACATGCTCGATCAGACGCTGAAGCTTGGCGTGCAGTACTTCAATCGTCAAGTGGATAACATCATCGTGTTTACATCAGCAGGTGGATTCGAAAACCAGGATCGTCAGAATGATTACGGTGTGGAATTAACCGCTGACTGGATTGTCAACCAGTTCGTTTCTTTAAGTGGTCACTACAACTTCCTTGATGGAGAACTGACATCCGTTGATGCTACCGGTTCTGAAACCACATCAGATAATTTAATTCGCCGCCCGACACACAGTGTGGGAAGTTCTGTAACCTTACGCCCAACCGCGGGGACACTTTTCAGAATCGATGCGGAATACAATTCCGAACGGAGTGACGTATTTTTCAATCCGGTAACTTTCGAGCAGGAAGATGTCACGCTTGATCCGTACACATTAGTGAATTTATATGGTGAGTACACGTTTGCTAACCGACAGTTCACCTTCTTCGGTGATGTAAGAAACCTGTTCAATGCAGAGTTTACAGAAATCTACGGGTTCAACACCACCGGATTTGCTGCCACTGGCGGTATACGGTTTAACTTCTAATGTGATCTATCATGAAAATAGGTAGATATACGTTCAAGTTAACGGATCTGATTATTCTGCTCTTCATTGTCGCTATTGCGGCATGGAGGGTGATGATTGGCACGGACATGGAGAATTCTGCCATGGCAAACTTCACTCCTATCGGTGCCATGGCACTTTTTGGAGGGGTTTATTTCACCCGAATGAAGTCGTTTGCATTCCCGCTGCTGGCCCTTTGGCTAAGCGACATCTTATTAAACCGACTCGTCTTTTACGGCGAGTGGGTTTTCTTTTATGATGGATTTTTGTGGGTGTACGGCGCCTTTGCGCTGATGGTACTTGTGGGAAAATGGATGCAGGCTAATAAAAGTGTGGCCAAATTTGTGAGTTCTTCCGTGGCAATAGTATTTATTCACTGGATTGTAACGGATATTTGCGTGTGGCTTTCGAGTCCGCTTTACCCGTTAACCCTGGAAGGGTTTATTCTCTGCTTAATTGCGGCGATTCCTTTTGAGCTGAATCTGCTTGCCGGAACGCTGATCTACGGCTCGGTTATGTTTGGTGCTTTTGAGTGGTCCAAAAAATACGTCCCTGAATTGCAGACGGTTGGGAATTGATTAAAAAGTTAAATCACGTACGGTTTCTCGCTGAGTACCGCTGAGTTTTACGCAGAAGACTTTATTTTATAGATAGTTAATGTGGTATTTGAAAGAATCCCCTCCTGTAATAGGAGGGGACTTAGGGGTGGTATAATAAAACTAGCTTGTAGCTTTTTCATCTGATTTTTATAGATTAATATTCCTTAAAACAGTTCACCCTATACGGGACTCAGCGCTTCATCGGCGAAAATCTGCGAGAAAGACTGCAAAATTTCGATATTATTTTTAAGCTTGATTATCTTCTTTCCCATTGGTTTCTCGCAGAGTATCGCTGAGTTTTACGCAGAGTTTCGCGGATGTACTTGAAATTTCTTATAAGTCATGCCGGACCCCGATCCGCTCATTTTTTGAACGCGATAGCGATATCTTCCAACGTTGTTGTGGACTGAATTTATTGTAGAACCCTTCACCATGGCGAAATTGGGAGACCCCCGTGTCGAAGCACAGGGTGACGTTGATTGAGTCTGTTCAATTTGAATAAACAACCCTCCAAGGGTTTCGAACCCTTGGAGGGTTTTCTTTATATTTAAAATTATTACCGTTTCACCAATAAACTATGTCCCCAAAGAAAACTGTATTCAATTGGAGTGGCGGAAAAGACAGTTCCATTGCTCTTCATCAGATTTTACAAAATCCGGAGTACTCGGTTGAGCGATTGCTAACTTCCGTTAACAGTGCACATAATCGAATCTCCATGCATGGGGTTCGTCGGGAACTGCTTGAACTGCAGGCAGAACGCATTGGCATTCCCCTTTCGGTTCTCTCCCTGCCCGAACAACCTGATATGGATGAATACAATCAGTTGATGACCGAAAAGATGGGTTCACTGAAAGAGGAAGGATTCACCCATTCGGTATATGGTGATATCTTTTTGGAGGATTTGCGGGAGTATAGGATCAACCAGATGAAATCACTCGGGTTTGAAGCCGTCTTTCCCATATGGAAAAAAGATACAACGCAGCTGATTCATCAGTTTATCGATGATGGATTTAAAGCCATTACGGTATGCATAAAATCGAACCTGCTGGATAAACATTTTGCCGGAAGGGTGATTGATCATGATTTTGTGAACGACCTCCCCGATAATGTAGATCCGTGTGGTGAAAATGGTGAGTTCCATACCTTTGTTTATGAAGCCCCATTCTATTCAAGTCCGGTACCTTTTAAGAAAGGTGAGATCATTCACAGAGAGTATGATGCCCCCAAAAAAGATGATGGCCACTCAAAGGAGACCGATCCGGCGAAGATGGGCTTTTGGTTTTGTGATTTGGGATTAGGTGATTAGGGATTAGATGATTTGGGAATTGGGGAATTTACATCTGGTTACGTAGCTCTGCTGCGTAACCCAGATGACGGGTTCCTTTCTGATTGGGTGATTAG
>PWFZ01000426.1 GCA_003555185.1 Balneolaceae bacterium
GAAAATTTCTATCTTGGCGGCCGTTATAATCTTGTTGAAGGTGAACTTGCAAATGGTAATGACATTGAAATTACCCGGTACAATGTAGGCGGCGGCTGGTTCCTCACTAATAATGTAATGACCAAACTAGAGTATGTAAGTCAGAGCCGTGATGGATTTACCGGTCCCCTTGAGGGCGCAGGGTTCAGCGGCGTGATGCTCGAAGCAGTTATAAGTTTCTAGTTTAATATATGCAGAACACTTGAGATGTGGTTCTTTGAACGGAACCACATCCCTTCTACCTTAATTTTTAAACAAATACAATCAAAATCATGAAACGCATAATATCATTAATTACACTTTTTGCACTCTTGTCTACAATCCAGTTTGCAGAAGCCCAAAACTCTGATGTTCAGTTAACACTCGAAGAACATGAAATGAGAATCGATGGCGATGCAAACGTAACAGAATGGGATTCGGACGTTAATACAATAAATGCAACATTTATTATCTCTGAATTTGATTTCTCAGATCTGGAGTCACTGTCCCCTGAGCACATCAAAACAATGGAGCTTACCATTCCTGTAGAAGACATTGAATCAGATTCAGGACGCCTGACCAGAAATCTTCAGGGATACCTGAAAAGAGATGAACATCCTGAAATTACTTTCAACTTAAATAATATAGAAAGCATATCAGTTAATGGAGATACTGCAGAGATCATTGCAAATGGTGTAATAAATGCCGCTGGTGTAGATCATGAAACTACCATGAATGTTACAGCTCAAATTAATGATGGAAAGATTACATTCACTGGTGCTCAGGATTTGCTAATGACAGACTTTGATATCGATCCTCCGAGAGCTGTTATGGGAACAATCAGGGCTCGTGATGAAATCACTATTGTTTACTCACTTACATTTACTAACCAGTAAATTCTAAATACAGTAAATCCTAAATCACACGCCGTGCTACACTTCCGCCTACATATCATCCCTATTATTGTTCTTTTTTCCATGATAGGTGGAAGTGTATATGCACAAAATATATCTATCGACAAAGAAAGAAGCCGGCTTTGGATTGAGGGACGAACAAATGTAAATCAATTCAGTTGCAGAGCCAGCTCCTATGACACTCTAGTTTCATCACAAGAACTCGAAGATGCAGATGTAGATGTTGAAGTTGACATTGAAGTTGAAAGCTTCGATTGCGGTAAACGACGCATGAACCGCGATTTGTATGAAACACTTTTGTCGGATAAACATCCTTACATCAGTTTTGAATATAAAGATTTAGAATCGATGACGTATGATGACAGTCAGGACCTGTACGATCTTGTTGTTAAAGGATATTTAACTGTAGCAGGGCATACAAAAGAGATCGAATTTCCAATGCAAGCTTTAATGCTTGAAGATGAAACTCTAAAAGCAACTGGACAAACAGAACTCAGAATGACCGATTATAATGTAGAGCCGCCCCGTGCACTACTTGGTATGGTAAGAGTGGATGATCTTCTTAGAGTTCATTTTGAAATATTTGCCACAACACATAATTGGGAGCCGTTCGATGATGAACAGAATAAAGAATAATCTGAATGTAAAAGATCAAATTACGCCCCACGATTATTGGCAAGTCAGTAGATCCGGTAAGGTATTGGAACTCAGAGTAACCCCTTCGATCGATAAAAATCCAAATCATTACAGGCTTGGTGTAATCCAAATAGGTCGTATAATTCAAAGAATTAAATCGCTTGAAAGCCAAAGTAAAACAGAACCTCAAATTCATTCATTTCCCAACCTTGCGGAAAATCAGCTTGCAGCGACTATCTATTGGCCTCAGTTATTAAACACTGATATACATATTACGCCACAAAAAAAGGGATCAGAACCCTGCTCACCTGCTTTCTTATGTACCCTACTAAATAAATATAGTCTGATTTTAAAAAAGGATTTTCCCGAAATAACACTACTTCAAAATAATCAGGAACTAAGCAGATTTTCTTTATTATCGCACACAAATCAACCGTTTGTTTGGCTAAAACTGGGTCAATTCATTCAAGAGTTTAAAGAAACGGCAAGTTGTGGTCACCAAATCTCGGTTAAAAATGTAAAACTGGATAAACCCGGAAAATCTGAAACGAACAATTCATCAGACAATCTATTTCTACAGGCTCATCTACATTTACCTGATAATATAAAAGACTATCATCCTTCGAATAAATAATTCGTTTTTCAAAAAAATGAGGAACCGGTTATTATTTTTTTTAGATTTACATCAATTTGCATAAGATATCTTACATTGTTGCGACTTGCATTTTGAATACAAACAAAATTATGAGCAAAAACAATAAAACTGTTCTGATTGTTGAAGATGACTTGATCCTCAATTTACTTTATGAAAGCTATCTTGAAAAAATGGGGTTTGAAACACACGGGGAGCTAGTGTACGGGAAAACAGCCGTAGATATGACCCGGAAAATAAATCCCGACTTGATTCTGATGGACATTGCCCTTGAGGGAGATATGAATGGAATAGAGGCTGCTCAAAAAATTCGGGAGTTCTCACAAGTACCCGTCATTTTTATTACTGGTAATTCCGATCCTGAACATAAGAATAAAGCAATGGCCACCCCTGGATCTTATTACCTGATCAAACCGGTGGAACTTGAAAATCTGAAAAGAACTCTCAGTAAAATTGGTTTGATTTAACAAGATTAGAAATTCTCCTCGTTTTAACATCCATACCCGCTTAACTATGTCAAGATATTTATACCTGATTGCTGCACTATTTTTATTTGTGGCTTGTGCCTCGCCACAGCAAGTCGCCGAAGAACCCCAACAAACTCAATGGGGTGTTTCTGATATTGAACGTCCTGTTCCCTATCCGATAGATATCCCGAATGCCTTTACAAGAGCACTGGACTTCGGCTCCCGTTCTGAAACCGGTGCACCGGGGGATGACTACTGGCAAAATGAAGCTTCTTATTCACTCCATGCTGAACTTGACCCGGATAACCATATGATCTATGGCCAGGCGGATATAACCTATTTTAATAATTCTCCTGAACCGCTGAACGCAATTGTAGTTGAACTGGCCCAAAACCTGCACAAAGA
>PWFZ01000274.1 GCA_003555185.1 Balneolaceae bacterium
CAAATGCCGGGGGAGTTACTATACGAATCAGTGCCGAGGGTGATAGTAAATCTGCAGCCGATGATAAACTGAAGCGCCTGCAGGAATTGCTCTATGATAATGCCGGTGAGTTTATTTACGGTGAAGGCAGAGATTGCGAACTGGCAGCTGTTGTCGGTAAATTACTGGATCAAAAAGGTAAAACAATTGCCATTGCGGAAAGTTGTACAGGCGGAATGCTCTCCAACGATATTACGGATGTACCCGGCAGTAGCGGCTATATGCTGGGCGGAGTGATTGCCTATGCAAATGACGTGAAAATAAATCATCTTGGAGTGGAAGAAACTGATTTGAAAAAGTTTGGTGCTGTGAGTAAAAAAGTTGCGTTACAAATGGCAGAAGGAGTGGCAGAAAAGATGGGTTCATCTATTGGTGTATCTACAACGGGTATCGCCGGTCCGGCCGGCGGAACTGCGGAGAAACCTGTGGGTACAGTCTGGATGGGATTTTGGATCGACGGTAAATCTTTTGCTTTAAAAGCTCAGTTCACAAATGATAGATTGATAAATAAACAACGTACAGTAATGGTAGTATTGGAAACAATAAGACGGGAACTCCTCGGTTTAGGTTCGTATCCCTATAATTTAAAGCCTCAGCAATAGTTGATCTATTTTTTAACCATATGGATGTCGTTTTCTGTAGCCGTCGGTGATACGATTCCTACGCCTCCACCACCGGCTGAACCGGACACGCTTCAGCCAGGTCAGCCGCCACCGGAAGAACCCGAAGAGGAGGAAGAGGTTGTTGAAATCTTTGTCTGGAATTATGATGGCTATGCAGGATTTGAAACGAGTGAGTCCGACAGCACCCTCCGCTGGGTGAATATGCTCAATTTAACGGATCGATTTGCCCGAAGGAGGGGTGGGATTACTTATCGTACCGGGACACTGGGGAGAATGGATTGGGTTGATTATCACTCCTACGAAAGCCGCCACTTTAGCGCAGAGGTAAATGGACTCCAAATTAATGATCCTCTGACAGGAGGTGTAAACTGGACCCGCGTCCCCATTCATAAAATCACCACGCTGGAGGAGTCCGATTTCGGACCCATTCACAGAACGCGGATTCGGCTACGCGATCACTATTTAACCCAGCCACGCACGTATCTTAATTTCGACGAAAGTGCCAATAATTACAGGAGTCTGGAATTTTCTGCAACCCATAATCTTAATGAAAAAACGAATATTGAACTCTCATTCTGGGATCGCCGGGATGGTATTGGATACAGCAGAAGCATTGTAGAAGGGAATCAGATTGTGTTTAAAGGGTATCGTCAGATATCTGACCGATGGCTGATGAGAGCCGGATACATTACAAATTCCATGGAACAAGAACAGTCTTTCGGGTATATTGTTGATGATCCTCAGTTCTTCGATTTTAACCCGTTTAACGCACAGCCTGTCCAGGGTGGGGCTGATTCAGAAGAGAACTCGAAAGATGTTTATGTACAGTTTCATCATCGCCAGTCAATAGATCATGATGTGAGAACGGAATTAGGACTGCATTATCAAAGTGCAGAGCGAGGAGCTCAGTTTGCGCAAAGTATTCCGGAAGTGGAAGCAACCCGTGATACAGTTCGTACCGACTTTAGAAACGTTGAGCTGTATGGGCGTCAGCACCTTCAGTTTCAGGCGCTGGAAGCCACGGCAACAGCCCGTGTTTTTACCCTGGACAACCGGAATCAAGCTCAGCTGACAGAGAACTGGTGGACCGGAGCCAAAGGAGATCTTGATGCCACTTATTCAGTGGGATCATTTCTTTCCATCTCAGGCAATTCTAGTTTCATGGTTCGCTCCGATGATCATTTCGACGTGGAATATTCCGGGCGAATTGATATTGAGCCAATAAGAAGCGTGATATTTTCAGCCTTCGGAGGGTTTTCGAACATGTCGCCCGATATTCAGTCACTTTACTGGCAATCTGATGGATTTGCCGGTAACTCTGACTTAAGTAATGAGCGATCATTGATGGGGGGTGTTCAGGCCGTGAGTGGTTTAGGGAGTTACTTCTCCGTAGGTGCCAGAGCTGACATTCGGGAAGTAGAGAACGGAATCTTTGTAGATTTGATGAGTGAAACAGAAGGACAGTTTGTAAATATTGATCCCTATACAAATCAATCCGCTACAGCTTGGGTTGATATGCATTCCAGCCTGTTTGAAGCAGATTTATCAGCCACCTACAAAACATTTGAAACAACAAACCTGGAAAACCCGATTAATCGGGGGTTGGCAGAGACGGGAGACAGGATGTGGCTAAAAGGAAGTTTTTACTGGAAGAATTATGTATTTGATCGTGCTGCGTTTGTGAAAGCGGGAATGATTGGAACTTACTCACCAAATTCTGTTAGAACTGCAGATTATGTCACACCATTAAATCGCTGGCAACATGGTACCAACGAGTTAATAAACCGTCCATTTAGCAGGGTAGATGTAGACGTTTCTGCCCGGATCAGATGGTTTATGCTTAATTTGAGATGGGAAAATATATTTGACCGTGTTACGCAGACAGGCTACTTTGAAACGGTCGGATATCCGATGCCTCCGAGGCGGTTTATATTTGGAATGAGGATTTTATTTACTAATTAACAGGATAAACAGAATGAGTCTTGGTTATTTGCTCAAAGAAGGTGTTGCCGGTTTAAAAAGAGCCCGGCTGGCTGCTTTCACTTCAATTTTTTCGCTCTTTGTGGCTGTTCTTTTAATTGGCGTTCTCTCCAGGGTGGGTTTTAATGCTTATGAGGTTTCTCAGGTGTTAAAACAGCAAATAGAGGTGGAAGTTTTTCTGGAAAATATTGATGAAGAATCCACACAGGAGCTTCGGCAGCAAATCTCAGTTGAACCGATTATTACAGAGATGAATTATATTTCGAGGGACAGTGCTTCGAAAGTGTTTCAGCAAGAGTTTGGAATGGGAGGCGAATCATTGGCCGATCTTAATTTTCTTCCCGCATCATTCCGGTTAAATGTATCTGATGGATTTAGTGTTTCGCAAGTTGATTCACTCGTTAAAGTAATTGAAACCGGCACTAGTAGTTTAAGTAAAAAATTAGTAGTTAATAATATTACTGTACTATGCAACCGAACCCCAATAATAGTTGGAGGA
>PWFZ01000430.1 GCA_003555185.1 Balneolaceae bacterium
CGCATTGGATTCTCTGGAGATTCTGGGAGTAGATTATGTGAAAATTTATGACAGCACTCTTCTCTTTGATCTGTTTTTGCCTATTGTAGAGCAGGCTTCCGATCGGGGATATCCGGTGACAGGGCATATGCCGTTTGAGGTGATGTTTTCTGAATCCATCGAAAAAGGATTGAGCGCAACCGAACATATTTTCTACGCCTTCAAAGGTCATTCAGCCAAAGAGGGGGAGATCACTCAAGAGCTGATTGATCGACGCGGATCGGATAACCCCATGGGGTTTTTAGAGGTGTTGCAACGGGTTACCGATAGTCAGGATGATGAGACCGCTCAGGCGCTTTATCAAACCATGATCGAACATGGAAATGGTATTATTCCCACTCTTCATATCATGGACGTGCTTGCAAATTTGAAGGTGCGAAATCACGCGGATGATGAGTATCTCGATTATATTGGACCGGGAATTCGGGAAACGTATGAGGGGAGATATCAGGCGGCTCTGAATGCCCCGGATGATCAGCCAAATATTTATGATCTGCCTGAATATCGCCCGCTGGTTACTGAGATGATGAGCAACGGTGTGAGAATTTATGCGGGATCAGATGCGGGCCCGTACAATACATTTGTCTATCCGGGAATATCGCTTCACAAGGAATTGGAGATTTTTGTGGAATCAGGCTTTACCCCTGCTGAAGCCCTCCGCACAGCCACCATCAATCCACCGGCTTTCTTTGATTTGCAGGAAAAATATGGCCAGGTGATAGAAGGGTTTACAGCTGATTTACTGCTTCTAGATGCGAATCCATTGACTGATATTAGCAACACCCAACAAATTTACCGGGTGATTATAAATGGGGAATTGGTTTATGATCGGGATGAGTTGGATGGAATGTTAAAGTCACAAGTAGCAGGGCGCAAGTAGCAAGTTGTTGATGCCTAAAAAGGTTGAAGTTTAGCCCTGAGCCCTGAGCCATGCGCCTTGAGCCCTGATCTAATCTATATCCACCTTATTATCGTGTTCAATTCTCGGTGGCGGACGAAATCCGGGTTGCTGGGTGAAAAATCCGATCCCTAAAAACGGTGCAATTCGATTAACTATTCCAAGCAGTGGATGAGTTTCTTCAAAAATCTCATCAACAATAGCCATTAAATCCTCGTTGATTTGTCTTTCCCACTCCGGTCCGTAGATACTGTAAGATCCCTCTTTAAATAGGAAATCTTCCACACTCTCATTTCTCAGGCGCAGGTGGAACGTATAGTTTCCATCTGGATCATTTATCCGGTATCGGCTCATTGAGGATTCAGGAATGTCAATATTCATAGGGGAGCGAAACGTTGGGGCTTGACGATCAAACCTTTCCGGAACCTGCCGATCTATGCGGGTGGTATCTTCGGTTTGGGATAAGGCAGTGGAAATTAGCCCCAGTGAAAGGGAACCTGTTGCCAAGAGGATTACCGCACCTTTTTGGGCTAAGCGAATAAACCTCCGGTTTGATGTCTCAATCCGAATGAGCCTCCAGAAAAGCAGTAGGAAAGAACTTATTTTCCCTGTCATAGTTGAGTTCGGGTTGAAATTAACACCTTGTATTTATCGGTTTTAAAGAAGATCGAAAAACATTTCGTTTCAAATTTATTATAAATATAAAAAATAGCACTTTCGAAGTATCGTTTCAAAAATGTAACGTGTTGTAGTTTTATTAGTTGTACTGTTTTAAGGGAGGATTTTCATTATTCTGAATCTTCCGATTTCAACTATCGTAGAGAACTCTAAGGAACCCTAATATAGCTGTACTATTATGGATATTGTTTGGATACTTATTGGTGCGATCTTCATAATCGCAGGAGTTGTTGGTTCTATTGTTCCTGCCATGCCGGGCACACCGCTCAGTTATGTTGGACTGATTTTTCTTCAGCTCACCGAGCATCCTCCGTTTGATCTCTCTTTTATGCTGATTTGGGCGTTGATTGTAGTAATCGTTTCCGGACTGGATTATCTGGCTACTATAATAGGCACACAGCGAATGGGCGGAACCCGCTATGGAATTTTTGGATGCCTGATTGGTGGAGTTGCTGGCCTTATTCTGTTTCCACCCTTTGGAATCATCTTAGGTCCTATAGCCGGGGCATTTATTGGAGAGTTGATGGCCGGGAAAAATAGAGATCAAGCATTGAAAGCTGCAATGGGAGCCGTTCTCGGTTTCTTTGTCAGTACATTTATAAAATTGATAGTATCCCTCACACTCGCTTACTATTTTATAGTGAATATCTAATCCCAAGCCACTCTTACTTTTACAGTGCTCTGGGATTTTTTCAAGATTAACATTTGACCAAAGCTGATGAATACCATTCGGATCCAACACCTGTATGATGATCTTTCGAAAAGTATACAATCCATTCGGGAGGATGACAGTGCCCGAAAGGCATCCCGTGAAATTGTTGATCAGGCGTTGCAAGATGGAAAAGCGTATTACGGCATTAATACCGGATTCGGTGCACTTGCCGGAAAGCGTGTAAACAGCGAAGATCTGGCTCGATTGCAAAGGAACCTCATTCTTTCGCATTCGGTGGGAATGGGGGATCTGATTCCCAAAGAGATTTGCAGGTTGATGCTTCAGCTAAAAGTCCATGCGCTGGCAATCGGATATTCCGGCATTTCGGAAAAGACGTTCGATCGGTTGCTCCTGTTTCTTGAGAACGATTGGATTCCTGCCAAACCGGAAAAAGGAAGCGTTGGTGCGTCAGGAGATTTGGCGCCTTTGGCACACATGTCTCTCCCGCTTTTAGGGATGGGAGAATTTTGGAATGATGATGGGACGGATACGATTCCCGCTGAGGAAATTCTAAAGAAAAACGGCATTGAACCGATTGACCTCCAGCCAAAAGACGGGCTTTCCTTAATCAATGGGACGCAGCTGATGAGTGCTTATGGTGCATACATATTGGAGAAATCGCTTCATCTGCTAAAAGTTGCCGATCTTATTTCAGCAATGAGTTTGGAAGCACTTCAGGGAAGCATAACGCCGTTTGATAAACGAATTCATGATATCCGCCCGCATCAGGGACAAAAAACAGTAGCATCGAATATTCGAAATCTGCTGGTCGAAAGTGAGATTTTAGAGTCGCATCGTCACTGCGGAAAAGTTC
>PWFZ01000230.1 GCA_003555185.1 Balneolaceae bacterium
TGCCGTTTGGCAGCCAAAGTGGAAGACCCGGGCCAACCATTTGATCCATCATGTAAATACCGAGCTCTCTTCCCAGCTTTTTATGATCCCGTTTCTTTGCCTCTTCAAGCTGTTCTAAATGTTCAGTCAGCAATTTTTGCTTGGGAAAAGAAACACCATAAATTCGGGTAAGCTGCTTGCTGTCTACATTACCCCTCCAATATGCACCGGCTAATGATGTAAGTTTTACAGCCTTAACAAGACCGGTGTTAGGGATGTGGGGTCCTTTACATAAATCAGTAAAGTTACCTTGTTCGTAAAAGGTAATAGTTCCATCTTCGAGCCCCTCTAAAAGGTCAACTTTGTACTCGTTGTTTCTTTTTTTGTAGAACTCTATAGCTTCTTCTTTAGTAACTTCAGATCGCTCGAATTCATTTTTATGGCGAGCGAGTTCTATCATTTTCTTTTCTACGGCGTCAAGGTGCTCCTGACCGAATTGTGTCTTTCCGAAGTCGATATCGTAGTAAAATCCACTTTCAATAGGGGGGCCAATACCAAACTTTGCTTCAGGATATAGTTCTTGAATAGCTTCGGCTAACAGATGGGCAGAGGAGTGCCAAAAAGTATATTTCCCATCTTCATTCTCCCATGTATTTATGGCAATTTCACCGCCTTCCTTAATAGGCAAGTCCAGATCCAGCACTTCGTCATTAACAGTAACGCTTAAAGCATTTCTTGCCAGTCCCTGAGATATGCTTTTGGCGACTTCAAGTCCGGTTATATTTTTCGAGAATTTCTTTTGAGCACCATCAGGAAACGTTAGCGTTATGGAATTATCCGGCATCTGTATGTAAAGGGTGATTAATTAATTTTGTCTTATTCCTTTAAAATACAAAATCATTCTATTGCATTAAACCTTTAAAAAAGCAACATAATTTAATTTCACCTTCAATCTGTTTCATTATTCGTTGGACACCATTATTGCTGAAATATTTATTGGAATAACATCTAAAATGGCACAATACATAAAAGACACGGCTTTATTGATAAGTAAATAAGTTTTTAAATTTTGGAGCCATATAGTTACATAAGGAATCAGCTACTACACGATGGCCCTCTGCGTTCATATGAGAATCAATAGGAAAGAAAAGTGCCTTATCTTCTCCTATTCGCTGTATTTTTGGAAGTACATCTATAACCTGAATATTAAGATCTGTTAAAAATTCAGTTAGAATGCGTTGTGATTTATCGAGATCATACATTTCAGTATCGATATCATTTATTAGTACATACTGCTCCCACGATTGACTTTCCCCCTGATAGATTGCGGGTAGTATCACAACGTAAAGGTCTAAATCTAAAGAACGGGTGTGTTCATCCAACTCATGAAATAACTGTTTTGTAACACTCCATGCTTTTTCCATATGTGGAGAATAGTCCTTTTTAAGAAACTCGGGTGGAGGTATAGGGGCTCTCAATCCAATATTGGAAAGCAATTCAGAGGTTCGGTTTCGAACAAAAGTGTATAAATGTGAATGAACGGCAAGGTATGCACGTGAAGGACCTGTTAAACTACGGACTATATTTTCTTCCTTATCTCGATCTTTATGAGAATGAAGAGAATAGTCTGTCACTTCAATGAGCGCATTATCATTTTCATCATACAATTCCATAGAATCTATAAAATCATTACCTGTATAGAAACCTAATAGAACCGCATCAATATCGAGTTTTTCTCCATATTTTTTTAAAAGATTGATTTCTTGAATAAGGCTATATGCTGGTACAGCACCGTTGATGATCTCAATATTATTTTCTACCAAGCCAGTGTTCATGCACTGTTCAAGCTGTTTAAAATATGTTTCTTCAAGTGTTACTCCATTAGCAAAACTGAAAGAGTCTCCCAAGCCTAGTATTCTGTAGGTATTTTCATTCTTTGGTCCTGGCTCCGCATCACGCATTCCTAAGCTATTAGTTACAATAGGAACACTAAATTCATATTGTGAGTAGGTTACATCCAGGTTAGGACGAAGTTTAAAAACAAGATCCGGATCGGCCTCGTAGATTTCCAGGGAGTAAGCAAGCCTTTGTGGCGCAACAGTTCTTATGACTAACTCACATAGTATAAGACCAATTAACAAACTTGAAATAATTAAGGTAGACAGTAAAACTGCTCTTTTTATAAAATTCATTGAAATAGTTTTCTTGATGATTTATTTAATCGACACACGTACTCTTGATTTGAATTAAACCTCAGTTCTGAATAACTGGCTTCCAGGTAATTTCCAGTGATTTGTACTCACATATTAAAATAGAGTATAAATAAAGGGAGCAAAGGCAGATCCTTGCGTCAGGAACAACAGCATACCTAACAATATTAGTAATGTCATTATAGGGGCAAGCCACCACTTTTTACGTACTCTCATAAAGTCCCATACTTCAGCAAACATTAAAAAAGTTTCCTTCATATCCTTAAGCCCCTGATATATTGTTGTCTAAAAAAGTCTTTCATAATCACGTTTATTAAATGGTTTTTGTTCTCTTTTTATCCAATAGCTTTTAGCATCAGAATCTGTTTTCATATCGAGTAAGTCTTTACCGAACAATCTCATTAGAAGGCCTATTGGCATAATTACAATGTAAAAATAGACTGTAAGCAAGAGTCCGGATGATAGCCAGGCAAGAAAAATTGCTAGGGTCATCCATCCAATATGAATAGGTTTTAAAACTGGATATGCCAGCCACGATCCAACATACATGGCAATACCTACCCCTATGAACCACCTCCAGACATGATTTTCTAAACCCTGATACCAGTTCCATTCTGTCCAGCCACCGGAATAGCTTTTTATAAGGAAAATTATTATTCCGATAAAACAACCAACGACCAAAAATGCATATCCTGTTTTTAGTACGGCTTCGCGGGATGTGTCAATAGTTTCTGATTTCAACACCGATCGTAAATTAATCAAGTTCAAATTCCTCCATCCAGTTTGTATCTTGTAAAAGTGGTATTTGTTTGTTCTTAGCAACGATATAATTACCCATAATTAAATAATCCATTTCAGTTCGCATAAAGCATCTATAAGCATCCTCCGGACTACATACGATTGGTTCTCCGCGGACATTAAACGACGTATTGATTACTATAGGACAACCGGTTTGTTTATGAAATGCCTGAATCATCTTATAATAAAGAGGATTTGTATCCTCGTGCACTGTCTGGATTCGGGCAGAATAATCAACATGAGTAACAGCCGGTATTGTGGAGCGGGGTACATTTAACTTCTCAATGCCAAAAAGCTTCTCTTGTTCATCAGTCATATTAATCCTGAATTTCTCTTTTATCGGTGCTACGAACATCATATAGGGGCTATCTGCTTCTAATTGAAAATATTCAGAGGCATGCTCCGCCAATATAGACGGTGCAAAAGGTCGAAAAGATTCCCTGTATTTTATTTTCAAATTCATTACCGATTGCATTTCAGTTGATCTTGGATCACCGATAATACTCCGTGCGCCAAGAGCACGGGGTCCAAATTCCATCCTTCCCTGAAACCATCCTAATATATTTCCATCAGCCAATAAGCCTCCAACTATTTCACATAGCTCATCTGATTGAACTTGTTGGTATTCGATTTGATTTATATCCAGATATTGCTCAATGTGTTTGTCAGAATATTCCGGACCAAGATAAGTGCCCGACTGTGAATCTTTTCCTTTTGTTATTTGGCGCTTATTATCGTAGCAGTGGTAATAAGCATATAAAGCGGATCCAAGAGCGCCTCCGGCATCACCTGCCGCAGGCTGGATCCATATATTTTCAAAAGGCCCTTCACGGAGTAAACGCCCATTACCAACGCAATTTAGTGCTACTCCGCCAGCTAACACCAAGTTATCTGCTCCTGTTTCTTTTTTTACATTTCTTGCCATACGCAACATAATCTCCTCAGTTACTTCTTGCACGGATCTGGCAAGATCCATTTCACGCTGAGTCAACTCGCTTTCAGGTACACGCGGTGGACCATCAAACAGTTCGTCAAATTTACTACTGGTCATTTTCAATCCTGCACAAAAATCGAAATACTCCATATTTAGTTTAAAAGACCCATCATCTTTTAAATCGATCAGGTGTTCGTAAATAGTGCTTACATATTTTGGCTCTCCATACGGAGCAAGCCCCATAACTTTGTACTCCCCGGAATTCACTTTAAAACCGGTGAAATAGGTAAATGCTGAATAGAGTAAGCCTAAAGAGTGGGGAAAATTAAGCTCTTGTTGAATCTCAATTTTATTATCGTATCCGACACCGAAACTATTAGTTGCCCATTCTCCAACGCCATCGAGCGTAAGAAATGCAGCTTTTTTAAAAGGTGAGGGGTAGAAAGCAGAGGCTGCATGAGATTGATGGTGTTCCGTAAAAAGTATCTCCCCTGTATACTCCAGATCAGCTATATTTTTCCTGATCTGAGAAGCAACCCAAAGTTTCTCTTTAAGCCACAATGGCATTGCCATCAAAAACGTTTTTAGCCCTTTTGGAGCATATGCCAAACTGGTTTCAAGAATTCGTTCGAACTTTAAAAGAGGTTTATCATAGAACGTAATGCAATCAATATCGGACACAGTAATATTTTCATGTTTTAAGCAATATTTAATGGCATTTACTGGAAAAGTATGATCGTGTTTTTTTCTTGTGAATCGTTCCTCTTGTGCAGCGGCTACAATTTTGCCGTCTTTTATGAGAGCGGCTGCACTGTCATGGAAATAAGCCGAAATACCTAATATATACATCCTTTGATGGTCAAATAAATTGAAGTTTAATCAGCTCAGAACCTTCATTACATTTCAATGTCTCCCCGAATCCTCTCTGAATTTCAAACTAGTACTGTACAAATAGCATGCCAAAAGATTAATAACTGAAGAAGGGCTTTATAGCTTTATATCACTTCTTTACATCTACTTGAGATTATTCCATTGTGTATAATTAAGTTACATTTGGATTTGAAGAATTGAGTAAAATATTCTCTCAAATCAATAAAAAGAGTGTAAAGTTACTTTTGGATATAACTCCTACCTAATGAATAGATTTAGCAAATCTGGGTAATACATATCCAGGTCTGATTTTTGGAATCAGTATTACAACTGACTTTTTCGTTTATAAGAAAGTGTGATTATTCGAATAAAATTTTGTACTCTTGTCATGGTTCTCAACTCAATGTATTTCAAAACTTTATGAACGTATTGGACTCTAATACCAAAACCTCCTTTTTTGATAAGGAACCAATGTTCATTTATGATTACTACTCTTTCAAAATTGTTGATGTTAGCGATATAGCAATCGATCTATATGGTTTTACAAAGGACGAGTTTCTTTCTAAAAAGATCTCTGATTTAGGCGACAGAGTTCAGGTGAGTGCATGCAATTACAATAAATCAATTGATTTAAACCCTACCGAAGTATGGAAACATCGTTCAAAGGATGAAAAGGAATGGCATGTCCAACTTACTACTCATCATTTTAAATACAATGATCAACCTGTTAAAATAGCAGTTGCCCATAATATCGAGCACCTGATACATCAAAAAGAGGTGCAGGTACATAGTTTTCCGAAAATCGACACCGTTCAGGCCCATATTCCAATGGGTATGGTAGAATGGGACCGGGATTATAATGTGCGTGACTGGTCAGAAAAAACATCCGATATATTTGGTTGGAGTTATGAAGAGGTGATCGGTAGAAATATTTTTGATCTGGAATTTTTGCCACCGGAATTGATTTCCGGAATTCGTCAGCGATTCAAAAATCTGTTGGCGAAAAAGGAGGTTTATTTTTCAGTTGATTCAAAACACGTTAAAAAAACCGGTGAACAAATATTTTGCAGATGGCATAATGCTATTGTCTACGACTCTTTAGGAAATGCTGTCAGTATTTATTCTATGCTTGAAGATAACACTGAAAAAAGGAATGCCTCGTTAAAGCTCAAAGAGTCAGAAGAAATATTCCGTGTGCTTACAGAAGCCTCTTTTGTAGGTATATATATGATTCAAGATGATGTTTTTAAATACGTAAACCCACGTTTATGTGAAATGAGTGGGTATAATCAACATGAATTAGTAAATAAAATAAATCCGATTCATCTGGTACATCCCGAAAACGTGCAGAAATTTACACGTCTGCAAGATATGTGGCGAAGAGATTATATCGAATCTTTTGAGATAGAAGTGAAAATTAATACTAAAGATTTTTCAACGCTTCATGTAAAAACCTATGGTTCAACTATTCAGTTAAATGGAAGACCTGCCTTGATTGGTGTATCACTTGACCAAACTGAGCAGGTGATGGCTGCAAGGGAGTTAAAAACATCCCTTAAAAGCTACAAATCTCTTTTTGATTCTATTGGTGATGCGATTTATATACAAAATGCAGAAGCAGATTTTATTGAAGTGAACCGTGGCGCCACAAAAATGTATGGATATGATAAATCTGAATTTCTGGGTAAAAAACCAGACTTTTTAAGTGCTCCCGGTAAGGTAGACATGGAGGTAGCTTTTAAGAAGTTTGATCTTGCACTAAATGGATCACCTCAATCATTTATGTGGTGGGGGAAAAGGAAAAATGGTGAAGTATTTCCAAAAGAGATAACACTTTCACAGGGGCACTATTTTGGAGAAAAGGTTGTGATTGCCATAGCACGGGATATATCCGAAAAATATTCCAGAGACAAGACATTAAAACAGAATGAAGAACTGTTTCGTCAGTTATTTCAAAATTCGCCCATGGGAATCGCCCTGCTTGATCAACATAATGATGTTATGATGATCAATGACGGATTTGAAAAGATTTTCGGATACAGTATTGATGATGTAAAAGGTCTTTGTCTTGATAATATCATTGTTCCGGAGGAGAGTAAGAATCGAGCTAAAGATCTTTCAAACAGTGAAATACCATTTACCTATACATCAAAACGTAAACATAAATACGGAAAGCTTGTTGATGTATTAATATGTGGAGTTCCGATAAAGATTGAAGGGAATACGATAGCTATTTATGGTATTTATGTGGATATCTCAGATCGAATACAATCAGAACAAAAGAATATTGAGGCTCTCAGGGAAAAAGAGATACTTTTGTCTGAGATACATCATCGGGTAAAAAATAATTTAGCTGTGATTACCGGACTACTTGAACTTCAGTCTCATAACCTTGAAAGCTTAGAAGCAAAATCTGCTTTAAAAGACAGTCAGTTGAGAATAAACTCGATGGCCCTCATTCACGAAAAGCTGTATCAAAATGAAAGCCTCTCACAAATAAATTTCAATCGGTATATAAAGGAGCTGGTTGATGTTATTCAACATTCTCATGAAAAGAAGGATGCTAAATTATTAATTAACCTTGATGTCGAAAATATCAAGCTTCCTATTACCAAAGCTATTCCGTGCGGATTGATTATCAATGAGATCGTAACCAATTCTTTAAAGCATGCTTTTGATGGAATTGATAATCCAACAATTTCAATTTCTCTAAACAAAAAAGGGGAGAGTATAGTACTCTCCATTTCTGATAATGGGATTGGGTTACCTGATAAATTTGATAATTTAGAATCGAATTCCCTGGGTATTATTCTGATAAAAACATTATCAAATCAAATTGAATCTACTCTTTCTGTTAATGGCGTAAATGGAACAGAATTTAAACTGAAGTTTAAAGTTGTGCTAAATCAGGACGCGATGAAACTGGGTAGGTGACATGATTAACAGATTGAAGGAATAGTAGGTCCGATATTCATCGGGACCACATAAAGGAGCGTGGGATCGAAGGATGTGAAAATAGTGTGTTTTAGGAAAGACGAGTAATATCTGCGATTACTCGTAAAAGCTTTAATGAACAGTAAAGCCCTTATTCATAGGAATGCGGAGAGGAGTGGGTCTAACTGGATTCGAACCAGTGACCTCTGCAATGTCAATGCAACGCTCTAACCAACTGAGCTATAGACCCGATCCCTCAAGATAGCAATCATCAACAATGAAAAGCAAAGGAAAAGAGAGATCGATCTTTCAGCTAACCAATAAGGTTTGTATTTTGTAAGTCTTTGAAAATTTAGAATAGTAGCATGTTAAACAGACGATTAGCACGAGAAGCCACATTGCGATCCATCTACGCGGTAGTAGTAGGTAAAAACACGACCCAGGAGGTCACAAAACATATCATCAAAGAAAAGCTGAAAGATGACACTGAAAGTGTGAAATTCGCCGAACGTTTGTTACTGATCACAATTGATAACGGTACAGATTTTGACGATATAATAGGTAAGCACATCAATAACTGGGATGTAAATCGTTTAGCGACAATAGATAAGTTGATTCTAAGAATGGCAATCAGCGAATTGTTGCATTTTGAAGAGATTCCAACCAAGGTAACAATCAATGAAGCCATTGAGATCGCTAAAATGTATTCAACCCGTAAAAGCGGTAAGTTTGTGAATGGAATTTTAGATGCTATTCTAACTGATTTAAACAGTCAGGACAAAATTAATAAGAAGGGCAGAGGTTTAATTGAAAGCTCAAAAAATCAATGAGTAACTCTATTGTAGCAATTGGTGATATTCATGGTTGTGTTCGATCCATTGAAGCTCTCTGGAAAAAATTAGAGCCTTTTAAAGATCATACTCACGTTTTTATTGGTGATTATATTGATCGCGGGCCCGATTCTAAAGGTGTAGTAGACTTTTTGCTTGAAGTACAAGATGAAAGAAAAACTGTGTTTCTTAAAGGAAATCACGAACTCATGCTTCTAAACAGTCTTGCTAGCGGAAATAAAAAAAATTGGATGCTGAACGGTGGTCAAACTACGCTTAATTCCTACAATGTCGAGAACGTCCATGAATTACCGGACGATCATTTGGATTTCTATCTGAATTTGAAAATGTACCATGAAACCGATAATTATTTTTTTGTCCATGCAGGTGCTCCCGCAGGCCAAACGCTGGAAGAAAGTAAGAATGATGAAAAATTTGAAGAATATTTCCTTTGGGGACGTGAACATCTAAATGCTTTCGAAACTCCATGGGAAAAAACGGTAGTATTTGGTCACACTCCCCGTGCACATCCTATTAGAAAACAGAATATGATTGGAATAGATACCGGCTGTGTCTATAACAAAATTGGACTTGGTAAATTAACAGCCGTTGTTCTACCCGAAACTAAATTTATTCAACAAATATCGTTGGACTAAAAATAACTTATCTATGAATTTAAAATGTGGAATTGTCGGTTTACCAAATGTCGGTAAATCAACCTTATTTAATGCTTTAAGTAATGCCGGTGCAGAATCAGCAAATTTTCCTTTTTGTACGATTGACCCAAATGTTGGATTGGTAACTGTACCTGATACCCGATTGAGTACTCTTGCAAACCTGGTGGATCCCAAACAAACGATGCCGGCTACCATTGAGTTTGTTGATATTGCAGGTTTGGTAAAAGGTGCATCGGAAGGGAAGGGGAAAGGAAATGCTTTCCTGTCTCACATAAGAGAAGTTGATTTAATTGTACACGTTGTGCGGTGTTTTGATGATGATGATATTATTCATGTGGAAGGTAATGTTGACCCTGAGCGTGATATTCGAATTATCGAAGACGAATTGATTTTAAAAGATCTCGAATCCGTCGAAAAACGTGTTGAAACATTGAAGAAACAGTCCAAGGGTGGCGATAAAGAAAAAGTGGCCGAACTTGAGGTTGTAAATAAACTCAAGGATCATCTGGAGTCAGGTAATACAGCACGAAATTTTGAGATTGATCCGGAAGACAAGGAAGCATATAAAGACCTTTTTCTATTATCGGATAAGCCTGTTCTTTATGCCTGTAATGTTCCGGAAGATGAAATCAACGATGAAAATGATTTCGTTAAAACGGTAAAAGATATTGCCGCAGAATATGATGATGAAGTTGTCTCTTTTTGCGCTAAAATTGAGGCAGAAATTGCCGAACTCGATGATGAAGAAAAGGAGATGTTTCTTGAAGAACTAGGACTTGAGAGTGCCGGTTTAGATCGGCTCATTCAAGCTGCATATAGTAACTTGGGATTAATTACCTATTTCACTGCCGGACCCAAAGAAGTGCGTGCGTGGACAATCAAGAAAGGAACAAAAGCTCCACAGGCTGCTGCTGTAATACACACCGATTTTGAAAAAGGGTTCATCCGTGCAGAGACCATAGCATTTGATGATTACCAATCATTAGGCTCGGAAAAAGCCGCTAAGGAAGCCGGCAAAATGCGCCAGGAAGGAAAAGAGTACACCGTTAAAGATGGCGATGTAATGCTATTCCGATTCAACGTCTAACGAAGGCAGAGAAAAATCAGTAAAGTCAAATTCAACGGTATCTGCGGGTACATTTCTCGGCTCAATCCGGTCATGTACAACCCAGGCATCCGGGTATTTGGCTTTTAGCATATTTGATAGCTTTATCGCCTGATTACGATCCTGGAAATCGCCGGCACGCACCCGATAATTTGGGGGACGAAAGAGTACATACGCATCAAACTCGTATCCGGTTATCATAGTGTCAGCCCATGCAACAAAGTTATCCCGAATCGTATCAGCCTGGGCTACATCTCTGGTTGATATGAGTTGTACTCTATATCCGGCATATGGGTCTATTTCTCTTTCTTCTGTAACTACTTCCCGTAAAAATATGTCCGGGATAGGTTGATCCTGTTCAGAATATTGATTTTCAATCTGACTTCGGGTTCTAAAAAATAGCAACTCCTCTTCACTAAGGTTTTCGATCATAAATTCATCCACGACTTCATCGGGAATATCTACAATTGTTCTTTCCGGCCTGTCATCATCCTCCTCAACAGCTGGTTCGGATGTTGAGCAGCTCACCACAAATATAAAGAGCAGTAGTGTAAGTATTCTGTTCATATAATTTAAACTCCTACAGGGTGCCAGGTAGTTTTGGTTTCCTGAAAGTTAAGAATGTAATATGGATTTTCGTGCTCATCTTCACTCCAGTCTTCACTGACAATGTGGGTAGAGCGTTTTACGTTGAGAGCACTATTCTCATCAATTTGTTTCCGAATTTCTGAACTTCTATTCGCATTAAATATTCCATTCACATCCATATGGCTTGATAAATGGTCTATCATTTCGTTTTGATGGCCCGTAAGAATGTTTACGACGCCTCCCGGTACATCTGATGCATGCAATACTTCACCAAAACTTACGGCCGATAATGGCTTTGTTGTGGATGAAAGAATGATACAAACATTTCCGCCTGCAATAACCGGTGCCATTACAGATACCAATCCAAGCAGTGGACTATCTTCGGGGGCCGTAATTCCAACTATTCCGGTAGGATCCGGCATACTAAAGTTAAAATGCTGACTTGCAACAGGATTCACTGTACCAAAAACCTGACTGAGTTTATCTGTCCACCCTGCATAATAGATTAACCGGTCTATAGATAATTAGACTTCTGCTACTGCGTTTTTGCTTTGCAATCCGGAGAGCTCAAGCTCTTTTACAAACTGATCTTTCCGACCTTCCAGCATTTCTGCAATTCGGTAAAGAATCTGTCCGCGATTGTAAGCCGATCGGGAAGACCAACCGTTAAACGCAGAACGTGCCACAACAACTGCATTACGTACATCTTTCCGGGTACATCGGCACGCATTTGCAATTTTTTGTTCTTTTGAATTATAAACAGGATATATATGGTCCGATTCACTTCTAGGAAATTTTCCGCCTACATACGTTTTGTAGGTTTTCAAAACATCTAATCGTTTACTCATAATCTTAATTTTTCACCAATTTTGTATAGGGATAAAGTCCATGTAAACCACCTTCGCGACCTACACCACTTTCTTTATAACCACCGAAAGGAGAGGTAGGATCAAATTTATTAAATGTATTTGACCAAACAACTCCTGATCTCATATTCTGGCCAACTTTAAAGATTTTTGATCCTTTATCTGTCCATATTCCACTTGATAAGCCATAAGGAGTATTATTTGCCTTATCTATGGCTTCGTCAGGTGTTCGAAATGTTTGAATCGTTAATACAGGACCGAAAATTTCTTCCTGTACAATCCGATTGCTTTGAGAAATATCTGTAAAAATTGTCGGCTTACAGAAGTATCCGTTTTCAGGTAATTCAGAACTGCTTTGATACATTGTTGCTCCTTCATTAGCTCCGATTTCAAGATATTCATTAATTCTTTCGTACTGTGCTTTAGAGTTAATGGCACCAATATCCGTGTTTTTATCCAAAGGATCTCCCACAATCAACGTTTCCATTCTATCTTTTAACTTCCGAATAAACGCTTCCGAAATTCCTTCCTGAACCAGTAAGCGCGAACCAGCACAGCATACATGCCCCTGATTAAAGAAAATCGCATTAACTACTCCTTCTACGGCCTGATCAATTGAAGCATCTTCAAAAATTATGTTTGCTCCTTTCCCCCCTAATTCAAGGGTGAATTTCTTATCTGTTCCTGCCAGAGATTTCTGTATAATTTTGCCGACCTTGGTCGATCCGGTAAAAGCAATTTTATCTACATCTTTGTGATTTACAATTGCTGATCCCGTTTGTCCGGCACCGGTCACAATATTTACAACTCCATCAGGCAATCCCGCATCCTGACAAATCTCTGCGAAAATAAGTGCCGTTAAAGGTGTTGTTTCAGCCGGTTTTAATACAACGGTATTTCCAGTTGCGAGGGCAGGGGCGATCTTCCAGGCCAGCATCAACAGTGGAAAGTTCCAGGGGATGATCTGTCCACAAACCCCAACAGGTTCCGCTTTTCGTCCCGGGAATGCGTAATCAAGTTTATCAGCCCAACCTGCGTAGTAGAAAAAGTGTGCTGCAGCAATTGGCACATCCACGTCTCTGGATTCTCGTATCGGTTTTCCACCATCTAACGATTCTACAATTGCCAGTTCACGCGAACGCTCCTGGATCATTCTTGCAATTCGATAGATATATTTACCGCGTTCACGAGGATCTAATTTACTCCAGACTTTATCATAAGCTTTTCTCGCGGCATATACGGCAGCATCAACATCCTCAACAGTACCTTCTGCAAACTCTGTTAATACTTCTTCAGTTGCGGGATTGATGGACTTAATGGTTCTGCCTTTTGCAGGGTCCACAAACTTTCCATTAATAAAATGACCGTACTTCTTTTTGATGACTATATTTTCACTGCTTTCCGGTGCAGAGCTGTAATTCCAAAAAGAAGAGAAATCAAGTTTTAGATCAGAGTTTGGTGAGGTCGGTTTCGACGCTCCATTGGTCTGATCTGCAGCAGTTTTTGAAGATGTTGGTTGTTCTGACATAATTAAGTTGTCTTAGTGTCTAATATCTTGAATAAATGCTTAGAATTAATCGTTTGAAAAATAGATGTTACTTTGATAAACACCCGTTTCCTGTTTTACGATTTGCATTAATAAATCGTTAGTCAATGAGCTGGCGCCAAAACGAAACCAATCTTTCGAAAGCCATGGGGCACCGAGAGTTTCTTTAACTAGCACTAAATATTGTAGTGCTTCTTTTGCCTTTCGTATTCCACCGGCAGGCTTCATTCCAACCATTCGACCTGTTTCCCGATAGTAATCTCTGATTGCTTCGAGCATAACAAGTGTGACAGGCTGTGTAGCCGCCGGACTTATCTTTCCGGTTGATGTCTTAATGAAATCCGCTCCGGAATGCATCGCTATGTCACTTGCTTTTCGGACATTTGTCAGTGTTTCAAGTTCCCCGGTTTCGAGTATCACTTTAAGGTGGATATCCCCACAAACCTCTTTTATTGCTGCAATTTCATCAAATATAAAGCTGTAATTGCCTTTTAGAAATTCACCCCGGGAGATAACCA
>PWFZ01000023.1 GCA_003555185.1 Balneolaceae bacterium
ATCCTGATGAATAGCAGCGCCCACCATCCAGAATGATGCAGCTGAAAAATCGCCCGGTACTCTATAGGTTTGCTCAGGAATCTTGTCTTGCCTGCTGCTTCGAATAATTTTGCCCTCTCCATATGGCTCACTCTTCAAATCTAACAAGCGTTCTGTGTGGTCTCTGCTAAGCGTGTTCTCAATCACTTCCGTTGGCTTCTCTCCAAACAGCCCTGCCAGCAGAACGGACGATTTTAACTGTGCACTTGCTATAGGCAATGGAAATCGGATTTCTTTCACCCCTTTATGCTTACCAACTTTTATGGGCGCATACTTTCCTTCACGGGCACTAATGGTGCAGCCCATCATTTTCAACGGATCAATAATTCGTGTCATCGTTCTGGCTGAGAGAGATTCATCACCAATTAACTCGCACTCTACTCCTGCACCGGCTACAATACCGCTCAACAAACGCATGGTTGTTCCCGAGTTTCCACAGTCCAGTGGCGATTCAGGTGTTTTCAATCCTTTTCTGCCTACTCCCTGAATCTGAACTGTACTTCCTTCCTTTTTAATCTGTACACCCAGTTGCTCCAGACAGGCGAGAGTGCTTTGGGGGTCTGCGGCAGATGAGTAATTCTCAATTGTGCTCTTACCAGATGAAATTGCTGCAAACAGCGCTGAACGGTGAGAAATGGATTTATCGGACGGTAATTGCAGTGTGCCTTTTAACGACGTAACCGGTTGTACGGTTTGAATCATAGTGCTAAGTCAAATATTAATGACGGTTGATCTTGTCAACCTAAATTCGGTTTTCAAATTTTGAACGTACAAGTCCCCCTTAACAAAGGGGGATTAAAAAAGGATCTCTGCTATATATAGTTGGTTCAGCCTTAGAAAGTGAATCCTTAATGACTAAATCCGAGCCTTGTTGTTGTGAAGGCATGCTTCACGGATGTTTATCAGAACGTGGGAAACTCCCATGGACACCCCTCTAAATCTCCCCTTGCCAGGGGAGACTTTTTCCTTAGATATTAGAAAAAATGATTAATAAAACCTGACAGGTTTGGACTGGCACAACAATAACTAATTTAATTTCTATCTAATAATCGTTGAGCTTTCTCTGCGCCGGCTGTATTGGGGTATGAATCGACTATAGAGTTCAGAAGGGAAAGTGCATCACCCCGTCTGCCTTCACGAATATAAATTTCAGCTGTCTTGTATTGCGCTTCTGCAACCCAAACGTCATAAGCTCCAAAAAGAACACGTACTTTTCCATACTCCTCTTTTGCTTTTTCACGATCACCTTCCTGAGAAAAAGATTCTCCCAGCAAGAATTGTGCTTCAGCGCCTATTGCGGTCGAATTATTTTCTGCCACCATTCTGAAAAACCGGCGTGCTTCCTCAACACGATCATCCCGAAGCAACACTTTCCCAAGTCCAACCCGGGCAGGGTCACTATTTTCGTTTACAGATAATACGCGCTCAAAATTCTGACGTGCGTCCGACATTCTGTCCAGCTGTAAATTAGCACTCCCTTTCCCAAGGTATGCTTCCTGTATGTATCTTGAATCTTTTTCAGCTAAGGCATCAAAAATCTCAATAGCTTCCCGGTACTCACTTTGGTCCAGTTTAATCTGTCCAAGTTCTGCCATTGAAGCTGCAGCACGTTCTGAGTTTGGAAAATCTTCAATAACTGTCCTGTATGCCTCAGCAGCACCCTCTTTATCATCAAGCCGCAAATAAGCATCCGCCATGTTAAAGTAGGCATCCGGCATTTGAGACTCATTATTTGTGATACGTAAATACTGGCGAAACTCTGCTACAGCACCTTCATAATCCCCACTTTGAAGCGTGTTCTCAGCCTGACGAAACCGAAGTCTGTCTGCAGTAGTTGACGTAGGGTTTTCATCTAAGAAGCTCTCCAGAACATCCGTACTCTGATCATCCTGTCCGGCAGAAAGTTGTGCAAACTGTATCCCGTTAATGGCTTCGATAATGTATTCACTTCGAGGATACTGCTCTAACACGAAACTATACTCTTCAATGGCTCGCTCATAATCGCCCGCGTTATAATATGCATCACCAATATTATATTGAGAACGTGCGGCCCATTCTGTTCCCGGGAAGCGTTCAATCACTGTTCTGAATTCTTCCACGGCCTGATCATAATTCCCTGTATTTAAATAGATGTAGGCTACATTATATTGAGCCTGTTCCCGCAGCCTGCTGTAGGGATAGATTCGCAGCATACGACGAAACTGGGTTACCGCTTCAAAATTTCGATTCATACGGTAGTGGCTGTTTGCAACCTGAAACATCGCATAATCTCCACCGGGCTCAGCGCCGACGGCATCGTTGTAGTACTCAAGAGCTTCCCTGTATTTTCCCTGAGCATAAAAAGCATCACCCACTCTCAGTCGTGTATCTGTGTCATAGGGATACAAAGCAATTCTTGGCGGGTCATAATTTTCCATAAAATCTATGAGTGGCGCTGTCGCATTTTCAAAATCTCCCATCATAAAGTATGACCAGCCCAATGAGTCTTTTGCACCACCAATGAGTTCATGACCGGGATTTTCATCAATGAATCGTCTGAACTGTTCGGATGCGGGTCCATAATTTTGAATTTGATAATGAGCATCTGCACTCCAAAAAAGAGCCTCTTTTCCTAAATCACTATTCGGTGAATTTCTATAAACAGTTTCAAAGGCGGGCTGAGACTGCAGATATGCCTGGTTGCTGTACTGAACCCACGCCATTTGAAAACGAGCCTGCCGCTGCAGTGAAGGATCCAGATCAGTTAGCTCGGCTGCCATTTCAAACGTACTCAATGCACGTGAATATTCATTATTGGCAAAGTAAACCTCACCTAAAAACGTAAGTATTTTGCCCGGATCCTGAATGTTTTCTGCATTTCTGGCCAGGGGTAATAATGCATCAACTGCCTCCCCATAAAATCCAACTTCAAAAGCCGTGATTGCCCATTCATACCGGGCTTCCTCATAAAAAATCCCTTCATCAAACCTTCTGCCAAAGTCCCGAAAGGCCTTCAGTGCCTCCTGATAACGTCCGGCAAGTTTATTATTCACCGCCTGATAGTACAATCCCTTTCTGGCTATCTCATCACTGCCTGAAGCTGCTTTTTCAAATGATTC
>PWFZ01000069.1 GCA_003555185.1 Balneolaceae bacterium
TTATTACTTTGTATTTCCTGCTCAGCCAGCTTTATTTACATCCGTTTTTTATAGTTTGTGGTGGGCGGTTACTACCTTTACTCTACTTGGATATGGTGATGTTTACCCGATAACTACAGGAGGGCGAATTTTTACTTATATAGTATTGATGGCGGGTATAACAATGATTGCGATTCCCACTGGATTGATAGCTTCCGCTTTGAACAAAGAGATCGATATTACTCCGGAAGAATAATGCGCCTCTGCCTGGTAATTTTGGATGTACCGTTCATTTATCTTATTCCTGAACCCATTTTTAGCCTTTTCTTTGTTATCAAAACTAAAGGTTTTCTGATAACGATTTATGATCCGATTTAACCCTCATCTTTCCCTGGTATTTTTACTTCCTTACCCAAAACATCCTGCACATATAACATTCCTACAAAAACCATAGCAATTACTGCAAGCGGAGTCGCCAAAATAACTCCGGCAATTCCAAAAACCAATCCAAAAGCTACAACAGATAAAATAACAACCGCAGGTGGGATATGAACCATGCGCTGTTGAATGAGTGGAGTTAAAATATTACTCTCAAGTTGCTGAACCGCTAAGTATAGTATCGCCGTATATAAGGCTGTTTTTGCATCTACTGAGAGTGCAAGTAACAATCCGGGAACAGAACCTATCCAAGGCCCAAGAATCGGAATAAATTCAGATAAACCTGCTATGATACCGAGTACAAGAGCCAGCGGTACACCAATAATTATCAAACCGACAGTTACTATCACCCCTACAAAAACCATGGCAATAAATTGGCCGCTTAACCAGCTCCATAACGCGTTTCCTGATGTTTCAAGGACTTCATTTATTCTCTCAGATCTTTCCTTGGTAAAAAGAAGTGTAACACCCTTTCTGTAGGATTCAGGATCAATAACGAAATAAATTCCTATAAAGATTATCAGACCAAAAGTGGCGATAACATCCACAATTGTTACTCCAGCCTGAAAGGCCATTCCACTGGCATCATCTGGTAAGCTATCTCCAAGTCCATTTTCCTCTTCATTTTCTTCCTGTTCCTCAACTTCACCATTTTCACCTTGCTCTTCTTCCCCGTCCATCAATTCCTCACCTAATGGCCATTCACTGATTGTTTCTCTTATTTGCATTATTTGTTGGGGTAGCTCTTCAGTGAGTTTTTCAAACTCTTCTACAATTTGTGACCCAAAAATGAAACCAAAAGAAGTGAATAGAATAAGTATTATTACTCCCACAGAAGCGATTGACCACCCTCGCGAAATAGGAAGAAAGCGACGGATGATACTTGCAAAACCATTAATAATAACAGCAACTATCACACCGGCAAATGCAATTAACAATGCGTCCCTGATAAAAAATATAAAGGCCGTCGTTATCAAAACTCCCAATACAACAAGTGTATATTGAGCAATAACTGAGGCAGTTACCGCTCCTCCCTTCCTTTTATTATGCGCCATATTCCACTTGAGTATTATTTAAGATTAACTCCCTCTCCTCTTCCTCTGATTTAAAAACTAAACCACAAAAAAAAATATCATTTATAAATAACTGAATTTCTTACTTAGCAACAAATAGACTAAAGGTAAATGTTCATTCTCTTTTACCATATATTTTTAAGATCTGCATATTAGCCTATTAATAAAAAAAGCGCAGACATTCACTGCCTGCGCTTCCTCTCTTGATAATAATTTATTCGAATATCTTATACACCACTTGTACTTGTACTGATTAAGTTGAACAAAATAGAGATAATAGCAATTACAAGAAGTAAATGAATCAAGCCTCCAAGTGCATACCCTATAAATCCAATGATCCATCCAATTACCATAATTAGGGCAATTACATATAATAGTATTCTCATAAATTAATTTTCCATTACGTGAATAATTTTAAAACAAACTGAATCAAGTGAACAGGTAACTTTAATTATTATATTCATTCTCTAGCCTATCACCCCATTCATCAAGTTTTGAGGATACCCTTTCATAGAGAGCTTCAGATTCAGTTCTAATTGTATGCCATGTGTCTTCAGTAGCATCTTCAACGTCCTCAATTGCCCTGTCTACATCAGAACGGTCATTCCGAAGTTCATCTCTCTGAGCTTCCAGGTTTTCTGCAGTATCATCATCAGCATCGTCCATTCTTGCTTCCAGATCATCTATCCTTTCATCAATGTCATCTCTTAAGTCCTCAAGGCTGGATTTTAATTCCTCGCGCTCATCTTCAAAAGCAGGGCTTCTGTCATCCTGACGATCATTGCATTGAATAAAAATGAATGAAGCTGCTAATAAGAAAAGTAAAGTAGTCGTTCGGGTTATTATTTTATGAGCCATAGTGAATAGTGTTTTTGGTAGTTAAAGTTCAGAGTAAGAGTAATTAACTGCTCATCTTGTTAATCTCACTCGATATTTCATCCCTTGTCTTGCCGGTTTTCTTTTGAAGTTTTCCGAGAAGCTCATCTTCCTTTCCATCAGCATATCTGAGATCATCGTCAGTTAAATTTGCATACTTTTGTTTGAGTTTCCCTTTGATCTCATTCCAGTTTCCCTTAATTCTTAAATTTGCCATGAGTACACCTTCTTTTGTGATTATCGTTTTATCAACATTTTACTGACTCGCTGAATCAGCCTAAATTACTCGTATGTGAACATCATCAACGAACTAAATGTGATAAACTTAACTCTGGTAAGCGTTATATAATGCTGAAAAAGATTTGCAAGTTTCACGGTTTCAATCAGCTGCTGACTTTTTAATTTAGTTTCTTAATCCACTTCTCTGCTTTCATAGCTTCGGAACGGCTGGCAAACGTCCGGCTCCATTCAAGCATCCAGGGAATTTCGCGTTTCGTGGAACGGGATCTTCCTTCATTATGCCTTCGTAATCTATCCCAAAGATCTCTACTGTGGCCCACATAATACTGATCCGCTTTCTTGATGACACATACACCCTTTCATTATCTCAAAAACAAAAAAAGCCACTCATGGTTAAATGAGCAGCTTTTCAATGCGATCCGGAAGGGACTCGAACCCTCGACCTCCTGCGTGACAGGCAGGCGTTCTAACCAACTGAACTACCGGACCATTATTTCAAAAATAAAATTTATTAATCCAGGTCAAGAA
>PWFZ01000343.1 GCA_003555185.1 Balneolaceae bacterium
AGTTCCACCCCGAAAAATCGGGTCAGGTAGGGTCGTTATTGCTTCAAAATTTTCTGACGATGGTGAACCAACACGCCGGATAATTCAGACACTTCACTCATTTCAAATTCATATCTTGTAAGTCTCCCCTAACAAGGGGCTCCGAGCGCCAGCGATTCCCGCGAAGCGAGATTTAGAGGGGTGTTCATCGATTTTTCTACGTTCTGATAGACATCCCCCTGCCCCCTTTATTAAGGGGGACTTTTACGTTCAAAATTTAACAACCTTATCAGATTTTAACGCTCTAAATTATTTACCTAAATGAAAATTATTCCCGCTATTGATCTGCTCGATGGAGAAGTTGTCCGCCTAAAAAAAGGTGATTACGAACAGAAAACGGTTTACAATCAAGACCCACTTAAAGAAGCTGAATCCTTTAAAAATGCCGGTTTCGACCATATACATGTTGTTGATTTGAATGGAGCAAAAAGTGGTCAGTTCGAAAACCTATCCATAATAAAAGAGATTATTAATACTCTTGGACTATCAGTTCAAACCGGTGGCGGAGTTCGTTCACAAAAGGATATTGACCGGCTGCTTGACGCCGGATTGGGCGGTGTAATTTGTTCATCAATGGCGGTTAAAAAACCGGAAGAATTTCTAGCTTCAGTAAAAAACAATCCAAAAGAGATGATTTTGGGACTTGATCTTAAAGACGGAAAAATGGCTTATGGCGGCTGGCTGGAAACGTCAAATAAGTCTATTGAAGACTTTTTAAACCCCCTAATCGAAGCCGGTTTACAAACTGTACTGAGCACAGATATATCCCGTGATGGCATGCTTAGTGGCCCTAATACAGAGATGTACATCGACCTTCAGAGTCGATTTCCAACACTCGACTGGATCGCGTCAGGCGGAGTATCGAACCTGCAGGATTTAACCACGTTAGATGAAAACAATTTATATGGAGTAGTCGTTGGAAAAGCTTATTACGAGAAACGGATCACTTTAAAGGAAATGGCGAAGTTCAATCAATAATGGAAAATGGTCTGAAAAAGCCCGAATCTCGTTACGCAGGAGAGCTACGTAACGAGATTGAGAGTAAGTACTTTATATTCCAATAAATCCGTTATCTTCTTCTGATATGCTGACAAAACGAATTATACCCTGTTTAGATATAAAAGACGGCCGCACCGTTAAGGGGGTGAACTTTGTCGGGTTGCGAGATGCCGGCGATCCGGTTGAGCTTGCTCAGAGATACACATCCGAGGGCGCAGATGAATTGGTTTTTCTTGATATCACTGCCACCAAAGAGAAGCGAAAAACACTTGTAGAGCTGGTTACAAAAATTGCGGCTGAAATTAATATACCCTTCACTGTAGGTGGCGGTATAAAATCAGTTGATGAAATTGAAGCTATTTTAAAAGCCGGTGCCGATAAAGTTTCGCTAAACAGTGCCATTGTTCGTGACCCTGATTTAATTACCCGAGCATCCGATGCATTTGGATCCCAGGCCATTGTTGCTGCTGTGGATGCAAAACAAGTGGATGATCATTGGGAAGTTTTTGTAAAAGGTGGCTCTGAACCCACCGGCTTAGATGCCATTGAGTGGATCCTGGAAACTGAAAAGCTGGGCGCCGGTGAGATTTTACTGACCAGTATGGATCGCGACGGTACAAAATCAGGTTTTGATCTGGAGCTTTTAAAACTGGTTAATGAACAGGTAACCATTCCGGTTATAGCAAGTGGCGGAGCAGGAACCAAACAGCACTGTTGTGATGCCGTTTCCATTGGAAAAGCTGATGCAGTACTGGCAGCCAGTATTTTCCACTTTCGGGAAATAGAAATTGAGGATTTGAAACTAACAATGCACAACGAAGGAATCTGCGTGCGACTTTCACCCAAATTAATAGAGTAAACCATTTTATGGCAAAAGAAGAAATTGAATTTTTATACGATCTCGAACGTCTGCTCATATCAAGAAAAGCAGAACTGCCAAAGGGTTCTTATACCAGTAAGTTGTTCAAAAAAGGGATTGATAAAATTGCTCAAAAAGTAGGCGAAGAGGCAGTAGAAACAATCATTGCATCAAAAAATAAAAAAGAGTCAGAAACGGTCGGTGAAACTGCTGATCTGATTTTTCACCTTTTGGTACTCCTGGTTGAAAAAGATATTCCATTGGATACAGTTATTCAGGAGATGATGGTAAGAAGTAAAAAATAACAAATATTGAGTGGGTAATTTTTACTTGGGTATCTGATAAATCGGGCAATTTTTACAGGATATTTACAACATTCATAGTAGAATATGTAAATGCACCTATAGATCTATTTAAAATAAAAGCCTGATTTCCCCCACCCTCACCCCACACCCGGGCCTTTTGAAACCCCTTTCTCTTCATTTGGCACGAATATTGTTAACCCTGTCATATACATATTTCATTGTCTGACTTATTATGGTCAAAATCAGTATGGAAAGCTGATCCATATAAGCAGACTGAAAAAACAACTAATAATTCAGGGGAAAACAAGATGAGAGTATTTTATTATACATTAATTATTATTGGCATGTTTTCATTAATTGCCTGCCAATCAACAGATCCACCACCAACCTTCGATCTAATTACGAATGTAAGTCCGGAGGGCGCCGGAACTGTAAACCCGGCTTCGGGAACGTTTGAGGAAGGCACAAAAATCAATATACAGGCAGAGGCATCAGAACACTACGTATTTGATTATTGGGAAGGAGGAATAGAGAGAACTACAAATCCGGGAGAAATACGGTTTAACGAGCATAAACAGGTTACGGCTGTATTTATGAAAAGAGATTATCCACTCACTGTAAATATTGAAGGTGAGGGATCGGTAAAAGAACAGATTGTGAGCTCGGCTAAAACGGATTATCAGCATGGTACAACGGTTCGTTTAACTCCGGAAGCAGATGAAGGCTGGATCTTTACCCATTGGGAAGGTGATTTAATCGGTGAAGAACAACCGAAAGACATTCTTATTAATGGACCCAGAAATGTGACTGCCGTTTTTGTACCGCTTGTAAATACCGTATGGGCTATGGGCTATAATTTTAATGGGCAGCTGGGCGACGGTACCCGGGATGACAGAACTGAGCCGGATTGGAGCGCCTTTAATGTTGAGAA
>PWFZ01000136.1 GCA_003555185.1 Balneolaceae bacterium
CTCCGACTGGTATGAGATGGATTTCCCATCCGGAGATGTGATTAATGGCATCTGGGGTAATTCGGGCGACAATGTTGTGGCCGTTGGCGAACGTGGCCTGGTAGCTCATTACGATGGAGATGAATGGACCCAAATTGAGCTGAATATTTCAGCCCGTCTGTATGATGTATGGATGAGTGATGATGGACAGGCCTTTGCTTCGGGAGCCGGTGGGACTCTAATTATATATGATGGTTCGGAATGGTCTGAAGTCGAAAGCCCGGTTGATGATGATATTCGCGGAATCTATGGATTTGCTCCGGGCAACGTGGTGGCGGTAACCCGGGAGGGATCAATATTGCGATACAATGGAGACGTCTGGGAACTGGAAGAGAGCGGACTGCCGGCGCTTTTTAACGTTTGGGGATTGTCTGAAGATGCAATCTACGCGGTGGGATCAGGCGGAGTGATTCTTGAATTTGATGGGGTCGAATGGAGTATTATGCATGAACCGTTTGGAAAGGGGATGTACGGAATTTGGGGAACCTCACCTGAGAATCTGTACGCTGTGGGACTCGATGGTACAGTACTGGAATACAGGGCTGATATTTGGCGGCCAATAAGCAGCGTTGCTACACAAAATCTGTCTGACATTTGGGGAATCCGGGATCAGATTGTTATAGCCGGTAACTTCGGAACCATTATTTTTCGGTAGCGTTTTGCCGTCTAAAACCTGTCAGGTTTTGTACGGCTTAGATACATGATTATGGGTGATGAACGAGAGAACCTGACAGGTTTCGAGTCAATATTTCATTCTTGACTTAGCACTATTTTTCCCATTTTATTTGTCTTGTCGGTTTGATTGGATTATTATCGATCACATCTGTTCAACAAGTTAACCGATAAAATGTGTGAGCGTAACTATTCAAATCATGAAACGAAATTTCATCTTCCTATTTCTGATGATAATCCTATTCGGTTTTGGAAATTCTGCTTTTGGCCAAGTCCAGTCACTTGATGTTAAATGGCATGGAAATATTGTTGATACAGATTCGATGACCATATCCGAATATGGAAAAAGCATTACAATTCTACCTTCAGGATTGGTTAAGGGAAAGACAAATAATGAGTTTATCGACTTTACATTACCGCTTGATAAGGATTTCCATGTCGCATCAGTTGATTGGTTCGAAACCGACAGCCTGCACATTATTTTCTATCAGGAATCTATAGGCACCCACATGAGTACTAGCTTTGTAATTCTTGAAAAGGAAAGTTTTTCCGTTTCCGAAAAGGAGTCCGCAGGAGGGTTTAACTTTCGTAAACCCATATTCAAAAATCAGTATATGTATGTACGCAGTATTGGAACAGTAGGTAAATACGATTTAAGAAAACGTACTTACTCCTGGGTTCATAGTGATCTGTATGACAGGGAAAGAGGAACATAAATCTTATCGAAGAACCCATTTTTGAGAATGGAATAGTAACGTTTATTTCTCGAGATGATTTTAATGGTAATATCGACACTTTAAGAGTATATGATAATTCGGGTGCTATTTTAAATGATTAATGGTACAGACTGACGAATTTCCCTTGATGTTTAGTTGAGATTGTAAAAAGTCTCAAACTCATTCATAACTTTTTTCACATTACAATTTTTATACGATTATCGATTAACTTGATTCATGAAATGCTCCACAGGAAAAAACCAATACTCCACCGAGTCCTTAGCGGAAACAGCGCTGATTGATATTCATATCCATCGTAATTTCCAACCGGATCAGGGGCCGCAAAACGTTTATAAGTGTGAAATTTGCGGAGACTGGCACTTTACAAGTAAATCCCCCATACGGAACGCGAAACTACAAGAGATGATCGATTCCGGAGAGCTGCGGCGGATGCAGCAGGCGAGGCGGTGGGAGTAGTATTTCTATCTGATGAGAAAGCGAGTTTAATGAATCTCGCTACATACTTATAATGATTAGATTCGTAGCTTTCCTGTTAGTAAAAAATATTAAAATTGAGAGAGGGCTATGAAAAAAAATTGATCGTTATTTCTAATTTTTGTACTCACAATTCTTTTTATAGGGTGCACAAATACCGGGGCATTTTTATCAGCAAATCAAACCATTGTAAACCTGAATGAAAGTAATTACAGTATTTCTGCCACAAATATTTTAGGTGAGGCATCATCAGGCTATATATTTGGACTGAGCTATTCAACAGGTTTTACCGCGAATACAATTGCAATTGCAAGAGTTAGCGGTAGTGGAATGCTGTATGCCGAAGCGCTTGAAAATCTTTGGTCAAACTTCGAGGCGGAGAACGGTACGGTAAGAGATCAGAGCATGGCATTGATAAATATTCGGTACGATACGGATATCCTGAACCTGCTGGTTTATTCACAATTGAAAATCACAGTACGGGCCGATGTGATTGAGTTTGATTAAGGGAGGCTGCCATGTTACGGCTGATTCTTTATTTCACTTTCGTAATTTTTGCATTGCATCTTATCGTCGCCTGTGGCGCAAAGACTCCGGACGTAGAGGGGCCTGACCCTGTAGCTGAGCTGTTATCTCTGGAAATCGGTGGGATGGATCAATGGATCCTGATAAGGGGAGAAGATCAATCAAACCCGGTACTTCTCTGGCTGCATGGAGGTCCGGGGTCCGCTCAAATGCCGGTTCACCGCGCTTTCAATAAAGAGCTGGAGAGAGAGTTTATCGTCGTTCATTGGGATCAGCGTGGTGCGGGAAAATCAAACCATAACGAATTTCGGGTGGAGACAATGACTTTAGACCGGTTTGTTGAAGATGCGCATGAACTGACAATCTACCTGAAAGAACGTTTCAACAAAGAGAAGATCTTTTTGCTTGGCCACTCCTGGGGAACACAGTTCGGAATATTAACGGTGGAAAGATTTCCGGAAGATTATCATGCATTCATATCAGTAGGACAGGTGGTTCACCCCGAAAGAGCAAATTTCATCTCTTACGAATGGCTGAAAAATGAAGTGGAACAGAACGGTTCACGCCGACAGAAAAGAGAATTTAGTGAGCTGGGAGAACCATCCTTTTTAGAACGTAGGAGATATGTTTCTCTGGCCGAAATGCTCGATCAATTCGGTGGGGGGATGGATGTGGGAATGGGCA
>PWFZ01000162.1 GCA_003555185.1 Balneolaceae bacterium
AGGGTTCAATTTCCTGGAGGTGCTCTCTGCCGATCATTGAAATATTTTCGATGTTGTTCTGAAGTCCCCTCCGGAAGATTTGATTCAGCTTCTCCACTTCTCCATCGTTTGTAGCTACAATCACTTTTCCGCAAATGTCATGATCAATTCCATACTCTTTGCAGAAATCCACAAGCTGATGTCGCCCATCAATACAATTTTTGGCTTTATAACTGCCGGGTTTGTAATAAATACCTGAATGGATTACCCCTGAATTTCTGCCGGTTTGATGCGCTGCAACTGCGTCTTCTTTCTCAAGTACGGTTATAGTCGCTTTTGGGTTTGAAAGGGAAAGTTTATAGGCGGTTGACAGACCAACAATGCCTGCGCCAATAATAATATAGTTGTAAATCATAGATGGTTCGTTGAGCAGTAATTCTCAAAAAAGATAACAAATCTATCACGTAAGACGATAGGACTCTTTAAAAGGGTTATACTAACGCGGGCAGACTCAAAAAATGACATTGTTTGCAGAAAACCCTTATCTTTAAGCTAATCCAAAATAACTTTCTATGTTTAAAAAACTGTTAACAATTTTAGTTCTCGCATTCGTTGTTATCCTATCCGGATGTTCAGAAGAAAGTACAGAGTCAGCAGATAGGTCACACTCCGAGTCACATGCGGAGATTGTAGAAAATGCAGTATTTACCGATCTGGACGGCAATGATGTTAGTATCGAAGATTTCGCAGGGCAAATTGTCCTGATTGATTTTTGGGAGTCCTGGTGCGGACCTTGCCTTCAGGTATTTCCGGCTATGGAAGATTTAAGGGGAGAATATCCTGATGAATTTGCGATGCTTGCCGTAACTGTAGGACTTTCCGAAGGTCCGGCAGAAGCCCGTGCATTTGCAGATGAGCACGGATACGATTTTAACTGGCTATACGATGAGTATGGTGTTTTTGAAAATCTGGGCGGACAAGGCATTCCCTTTAAGGTATATGTCGATCCCGATGGAAAACTGATTGAAATTGAGATGGGATCGCGCGGGAGTCAGGGTGATTATAATTCAGCCAAAGCGAAAATTCAGGAGTATTTTTAAAATGAACCTATCGGGTTCTTTCAGTGTTATTTTTAGCAATTAATAAAACCAATTACAACGAGTTTAAGAATGGAAAAACAAGTAGAAAAATTACCTTATAAAGTAAAAGACATCACGCTGGCGCGTTATGGTCGACAAGAGATTCATATTGCCGAATCCGAAATGCCCGGATTAATGGCGACCAGAGAAGAGTTTGGAGAAGAAAAACCACTTAAAGGTGCTCGAATTGCAGGGTGCCTTCACATGACGGTTCAAACAGCTGTGTTAATCGAAACATTAGTTGAACTGGGAGCTGAAGTTCAATGGTCATCATGTAATATCTATTCAACGCAAGATCATGCAGCCGCAGCCATTGCTGAAAGCGGTGTTCCCGTTTATGCGTGGAAAGGAATGACCGAAGAGGAGTATGAGTGGTGTATTGAGCAAACCATTTTCTTTGAAGATGGAAAGCCGCTGAATCTTATTCTTGATGATGGTGGCGATTTAACCAACATGGTTTTGGATAACTACCCTGAACTTACAAAAGACATTGCCGGAATATCTGAGGAAACCACTACCGGAGTTCTTCGTCTTTATGACAGAATGAAAGCAGGGACTCTGCCCATTCCCGCAATTAACGTGAATGATTCAGTAACTAAGTCAAAGTTTGACAATAAATATGGATGTCGCGAATCTTGCGCTGATGCAATTCGTCGCGCAACTGATGTTATGATGGCCGGTAAAGTTGCCGTTGTTGCCGGTTATGGTGATGTAGGTAAAGGGTCAGCCGCTTCATTACGCGGAGCCGGTGCTCGTGTGATCGTTACGGAAATTGATCCGATTTGTGCGCTGCAAGCTGCAATGGATGGATTTGAAGTGAAGAAAATGCGTGATGCCGTTCAGGAAGGCGATATTATCGTTACTGCCACAGGTAATAAAGATATTTTAACATCCGAGCATTTCGAATTGATGAAAGATAAGGCCATCGTTGGAAATATTGGTCACTTCGATAATGAGATTGATGTAAAATGGCTGAAAGCCAATACTGAAGAAGAAAACATTAAAGCCCAGGTTGATATGTTCCGTTTTGATGATGGAAGAGAAATTATCCTTCTTTCTCAAGGACGATTGATGAACCTTGGAAACGCAACAGGACATCCAAGCTTTGTGATGAGCAACAGCTTTACAAACCAAACGCTGGCTCAAATGGCACTTTGGAATGAGGAGTTTGAAGTTGGAGTACACGTACTTCCAAAACACCTCGATGAAAAAGTAGCACGCCTTCACCTGGAAAAAATAGGTGTGGAACTGGAAGAGCTCACCAAAGAGCAGTCAGAATATATTGGCGTACCAAAAGCCGGGCCGTACAAGCCTGAGCAGTATCGCTACTAAGATGTAGTTATTTAATTTTATTAAAGAAAGCCACCTTGGGAAACTGAGGTGGCTTTTTTTATTGGTTTTGGAGGAAAAGTCCCCTCCTTCTTAAGGAGGGGATTTAGGGGTGGTTTAGAAAGGGCTGGAAATTAATTTTTTCATTAAAAAAACTGAATAAGTTTAAGAACCACCCCCTGCCCCTCCTTACAATGGAGGGGGGACTTTTTTCCAGAATTCTTATATGGGACTCAGGTTTGAACTATATAATTAACAAAAAAAAGACCCGTCAGGTTTTTTAAACCTGACGGGTCTCCCACAGAATTGAACTTAACTTTGTGTAAACTGTACATTCAAATTAAGCTTTACATCATCAGAAACCACAATGCTTCCGGCTTCTGTTACAGCACTCCAGGTTAAGCCGAACTCTTTTCGGTTTATTTTTCCTGATACATCAAAACCGGCTTTTGTATTTCCGTAAGGGTCTTGAACGGTTCCGCCATATTCAGCATCCAGCTCTACCGTTTTTGTGTTTCCGCGAAGGGTCAAATCTCCAATGAGTTTATATTCCCCATCATTAATTTTCTTGAATGATGTAGATTTAAAGGAAAGTTTAGGGTGCTCTTCGGCGTTGAAGAAATCATCTGACTTCAGGTGATTGTCCCGGTCTTCATTTCCTGTGTCAATACTATTAATATCC
>PWFZ01000440.1 GCA_003555185.1 Balneolaceae bacterium
ATCTTAACTTCCGGCTCCACGGCTCCCACCGGTATGGCCTGTGCAATTCCATCCGCCTGCTCTAGTCGGCGTGAAAGTACCTGTTCAGCCCAGCGTTTCAGGGATAGGCGAGTATCAAATGCATCGTTGGGGCGATCTTTGGAGGTGATGGCAAGCACGGCAATGGGCTCATCAGCCGTGGTATTGAAAATGAGTTGCGGACGCGACGCTTGCTCGGGCATGATGTACTGCACCTGATCCAGCTTTTCGCGTACATTCAGAAACGCGAGGTCCATATTGTGGCCCCACGCAAAATTGAGATAGATGGTACTCTGGCCCTGCTGCGAAAATCCATGCACCTGATCGATTCCGGGAATGGTGCTTAATACCGATTCGAGACGCTCGTTAATTCGGTTTTCTATTTCCTGCGGGGACGCTCCCTGCCAGTTGGTCTGCACCACAAGGTTCGGAGAATCCACTTCGGGGAGCAAATCTACGGAAAGCTCATTCAGTGCAAGGCTTCCGAAAATGAAAGCCGCAAGAATGAGGATAATGGCTGTTATGGGACGGTTTAGTAGCAAATAGTTTGGCTTATTGAGCTCTGGGTTACGTTCGTCTTCTCTTCTAAATAGATGGTAATTATACACTAACTGATACGAGGAGTATAGTACAAGAAGATGGGATGTGCAATTAATTTAACCACAAAGGTCACGAGGAGCACAAAGGGGCGGAGATTTTCGGTGGATGGTTTGTGGCATTTGATGAAGTTTGTCAAAGATTAACCGCAAGGAGCGCGAAGGAGTAATCGCGAAGGACACGGAGAAGGGTGTTTTCCGCTGTGATTGCTGTGCATCCACTGTGTTCGCTGTGGTTAAAAAGTAAACCAGATGCATCAAAGATTAACCGCCCCGAAAGCGAGTTCGGGACTGCTCTCCGAGGGTTAGCGATTCCCACGAAGTGAAATGCACGCAGCAAAGAACACGAAAGAAACAATTAACTTCATGAGAAAACTTCGTGATCCTTCGCGGCATCGTGTCCTCGTGGCACCTCTGATGAACCGGTTATACAGTTCGAAATACTTTCACCACGAAGGCGCTAAGACTCGAAGAACACGAAGGGGTAAACGCGAAGGACACGGAGAAAGGTGTTTTTCCGCTGTGATCGCTGTGCATCCGCTGTGTCGCTGTGGTTAGTCAAGTAAACCTATCCTTAGAATTTAATTAATTAAGATTGCTCTATTCACAAAGAAACCCAGCTCAGATTCCCTTGTTCATTGATCACAAGCCCGTGCTCTGTTGCACGAATGGCTCTATTTTCACCAACATCTTTCTTTTCACTTTCCCCAATTTTATATAGTTCTCTGCTGTCTACATTAAAAACATAATAAGAGTACCATTGATCTCCATGAAGTGTTCGATCTACCCAATATAAATTTCTTCCTTCTCTCATTTGAAGCAACATCCACTCATCATCTATTTTAGTGGAATGAAAAGTATTCGTGTTGTCGTTATGGCGAGCCCGCCCTCTTACCGATCCATTTGGATTCTCAAATTCGTCATAGTATCCAATATAAAAATCCTGTACACGGTATTTTTCAACTGAATTCGCTTCAGAATTATAAAGGTAGATATACGGAAAGAAGTTGTGAACCAAAACAACCGAATCAAACTCAGGAAATGCGCGTACTTTTCCACCTGAATTCATTGCTTCACGAATCATTGGATGTTTTTGCTTGTAAACAGGGCTATATGATCTTTTAATATCGCCATCACTATTCAGTTGATGGATTATATTTTGATCAACATTTTCAGGAGCTAATGAATAGGTATTAAATTCCGTTTCGATCGTATGATCGTATTCACACTTTTCTGACTGACAATCGAATACGGAAATCCTGAAACCCTGCATAGCGATGTAGGCGCGGTTATCATGAAACTGCATTTCCTTCGTAAACATTATATCACCCGGGCCTCTTCCTCTTGGTGCCAAATCAGTGAATTCGTCAGTTAGTAAGTCATAAAAAAAAATTGTCATCACGTTCATCCAGCATTACCAACGTGTTTACATCTTTTGATGCTGCATGAAAACTATATTCATTAGACACATATAGAGACAACTCTTTTTGATCAAATTGATCATTATCATCATTTAGATAACGGTATAACAGCTGAAGGTTTTCGGGTAAGTCGGAGAGTATTTCAGATCCATCATGAAGTACCAGATCAATGGCTTCCACATCGGCGTGTGGCATCATGTCCGGCTGGGGATGTGGAATAGCCCCCTCTTCGTATGGAGCGGCGCCATCTACCGTTGATTCGTCTGTTAGTTCAAATGAATCGGATGAACAGGAAGTGAAAATAATTGCGAGAAATATGATACTGTATAGTTTATAATTCATTGCTTTCCTTTTATTTAGAGTTGAGTAATTAACTATTTATTGTCCACAATCTCGAAAAGAGCAACGCGAAACAGTTCGGGATCTTCATTTTCAAATTGAAATACTATTTTTCCACCGGAGATGTAATGAGCCGATTGGGTTTGATCAGGAGCATCCAAACTTCCCAGATATTCGTGTGTTTTGGTTGAAAACAGGTCAAACCGCAAGGGATCAACATCTTCAGTATTTACAAGAGCCCAAAGCCGATTATCTTCATCAGGGAAATAGGTGTTGAACCGTTTTTTGTGGGTTTGCTCTTCACCACCTACAGGTATTCCCATAGCAGCAGAAGCCTCCTCTCTTTGCTGTTTAATCCTATCCAATTCTTCATTACTTAGCTTCACCGGTGGGAGATTTCGACTGAAAAGTTTTTCTTCACCTGAATGTGGATCTACCTTAAAAACCCGGTAGCTCGTATCCTGTGGGGAGGTGAAAATGTAAGATCATCGAGAAATTGAAATGAGCAAAACGTACAGGAAATCTGTTCGAACGGCCGGTCTTCCATTTCCAGCTCAAGGTGCATAAACTCTTCTTTTGTACCGTTTTCAGGATTCAACAAACGTATCAGGATATCACCGGGATGTGTCCCCCCGATTCGAAACGGATGGTTGGTAATTACAAGACCATCCTGTACCCACTGCAGGCGTGTGTTCCACCCCACATCATAATCTTCCATTTGGGTATTGGTTCCGTTCAGGTCAGTAATCGTAA
>PWFZ01000125.1 GCA_003555185.1 Balneolaceae bacterium
CAAGCAGCGATACACTCACTCCCACCATCATTCGCAAACAATCCGTAAAACAATTAGTGGGTGCAAATATTCGCTTCGTGCAGGACGAAGAGGTGGAAACATCGCCCCAGCCATACCATACATACCATATCTTTGCGTCTTGCTCAAAAGATGTACCTCTGTAATTCAAATGTGTGTATCCTGCAAGAACTATTAATCATTGTGCCTCAGATGATCTCTCTATAACTGCCCAGATCTTCAATTCAACAAAGATTTGATTGATTCATCCAACGGATATCTTACGGCAATTGCAGAAGTTGTGTTGTAGCCAAACAGTTCATCTTCCGTGATAAAAAAAGCGGATAGTGCATGAGGTAACCGGATAGATTTCATATAGCTATTCGTGCTCATATCGTATAAGTCAATCCAAAAATCCATTGTCTCTTCATCATACTCATCCTCTGCAATTTTATCTCCACGATAATATGAACTGATAGCGACCAGATTGCTTTGCTCCAAATAGGTGATGTGAGTATTTACATAGGGAGTTTCCGGTGCCTTGACAATTTGCTGCCCATGTTCAGTTCTTTCTTCAACTAACGGGTCATCCTGAATAGATGGGGTATCAATTCCAGTAATGAGGTCCCCATTCTCCAAATCAAATACATATAGTTTTGTGTGGTGAATCGGAACGTAGTAGAGGTAATCATCTGAAACATCAATCCAGCCATCTAAAGAGAAGGAGTGGTTTGAATAAGTAAGTTCATCTCCAAAAGAGAAGATTTTATCCCCACTTTTGTTAAATATAGAAAACAGCAGTTCCGAATTTAGCCATTGAACCACAACCACTTCCTCGTTGGCAGCAACCCGGATTGGTACATCGGATTTCTGAAATTCAAGTATATCATCATCCTCTCTTGAAAATCTGGTTATACGCAAACTAACCATATCTGTGGTCCAGATATGTGAGTCTGTGATTGAAAAATCGGAAATATTCAAAAACTCACCCGGACCTCGCCCATTTCCATTTCCATAATTTTCCAGATGCGTTCCTTCCATAGAAAAACTTTTAATTTCAAAGTCACTAAAGTCTGAAATATAGATCGACTCATCATGTGATTTCATGCTCATGCCCCGGTATACGGTCTCATTGATCTCTTCCTCAAAGTATTGTTCCCATTCCTGATTAATAACGATGCGGTTGTGAGCATCAAGTTTTCTCTCACCTGAATCGGTACTCGCGTTTAACATCAACTGAACACCGAAAAATCCCAACAAAAATAGAATAATTAGTCCCGTTACGTAGTAAACTTTTTCCATCATCATGCATTTAGAATTTATAGTATACGGGGGCATCAACTGCCCCCGTTAAATCAAGCTATCATATGCTATTGAAGTATTGGAATCCCAGGCTCGCCACCATCTTTGGTACAAGTTGTAGATCCACTTTCACAAGTCATACCAGTGCAAGCAGTATTGCCAGGATCCCCACATATGTCGTAGCATTCTGATGTACATGTCCCACCTCCCATTGCCATACCCGGAGAACTGATCGATATTGCAAAAGCTAATATTGCTCCTGTTAATAATGATGAAGTTGCATATAGTAACTTCATCATATTTTAGTAATTTAGTTATTGATTTTATTGTAGTTAGCAAACCTTAATTAGATTATAAAAAAAAATAATTTTTCAAAATTTTATTTCTTATTGAGCTTCCAACATTTGAATATTCGTCATAATTAAGCACACAACTTGTCTTTAATATTGAACCAATTAAGCTCATTCGATGTAGAATTGTAATCCCACTCCTATCAGCCAAATATAGAAATACCATGCCTCATTTCACCCCGATCTTAACACCTCAATTGAATTTTACCCCCATTTTTAGAAAATTGTATTAGGCACCTTCCCCCGACCTAATCTCGTCATCATGAAAACACTTCAACTACATGCACTTTTTCTTTCTCTGATTTTAATCACCCCACTCTGTCTATTTGCCCAAAATGAAGTTATTCGTGAACAAATTTCACTCGAAGGTCTGCAGGAAATTGGGTTTACCGCAAATATTGAAGGAAGTATAGAAATTGCAAGCAGTGATACGCTTACGCCTACCATCATTCGCCAACAATCGGTAAACCAACTGGTGGGCGCAAATATTCGCTATGTGCAGGACGAAGAGGTGGAATCGTCAGCCGACATACCCTTTTTGCATATGCACATTAACGTAATGCAGATGGAAAACGGTTTGATTCCATTCTCGATTAATTTAAGGCTTCATCAACCCGTAAAACTTGTGCTAAATCGGGATCTCCAAACTACGGCCGCTACATGGGAGAACGGCCTTGTGGGATTAGTTTCTTTTGATCAATTACATGCCATAAACCAGGCTGCCGGTGGATTAATCGAATCATTTATTGATGATTTTCACAAATCAAACCCCGGAATAACAAGCCGATAGCCTCTGCCAACCGGGCATACTGGAAAATATTTAAGTGTAACCATATAACTAACTTTCTATCGGCAGTCGTTTTTTATGGCCACATTGTAATATAAAAGCATAGTAAAACTTCCCCGGGGGATACCTTTTTACAAAGATCCTCCACTAGAAGGGCTCATGGCCCCTGGCAAATCCCGACCGGAAATGTTAGAAGAGCGAAGTACATAAATTATAAAAAAGGCACAAGTGAATACTTGCGCCATCCACGGGGGGAATCCTCCCTATAATAAGGAGAAATTTAAGAAACACTGTGAGAAACCAATGGCAGTTATTTGATTAGACTTGATGTTTTATTGCAGGGCTTGTACTAATCGTTCTCGCTGATTTTCGCTGATGAAACGCGGAGTCTCGCAGAGGCGCTTTCTAAGCCCTAATTATCTGCGAAACTCTGCGTAAAACTTCGCGGGGCTCTGCGAGAAACCAAAGAGTGGATAAATGATTCGTATAACCTTGTGGTGGCAAAGTTACCGAAGAAGGATAAAGAGAAACTAAATACATAACCTGAAAGATTAACTTGGATCAGATAATTGTACTTCAGCAATAACAGGAAGGTGATCTGATGGAAATCGTTCATTGTAGCGATCATCAAGAATACGGTGAGTTAAGACTCGAGTATTATCACGCACAAAAATGTAG
>PWFZ01000425.1 GCA_003555185.1 Balneolaceae bacterium
GAAAGTTGCCAAAGCTGTTTTTGATAAAATGGCGATGTTTGCCGGATACGGGTTTAACAAGTCTCACTCCGCTGCGTACTCTGTGATTGCTTATCAGACCATGTATTTCAAAGCCAACTATACGGCTGAATATATGGCGGCGGTATTAAGCCATAATATGGGCGACATCAAAAAAGTATCGTTTTTTATTGAGGAGTGTCAGCGTCTGGGAATTCCGGTTGATCCACCGAATGTGAACACTGCGGAAGCAAAGTTTGTGGCAAAGGATGGGCGTATTCAATATGGCATGTCTGCCATTAAAGGTGTGGGGTCGAACGCGATTGATGAGATTGCCAAAGAGCGAAAAGAGCACGGAGACTTTAATAGTCTTTTTGAGTTCTCCGGCCGGATAGATACCCGTTTATGTAATCGCAGAACCATTGAAAGCCTGATTCAGGCCGGTGCTTTTGATCCACTGCATGATAACCGCGCACAACTTTTAGCAAGCGTGGATGATGTGCTTAGTTACGCTTCACGTAAACAGGAAGAAGAGCGTCTGAATCAAGCCAGTTTGTTTGGCGGAGATAGCGGTATCGGTGGATCCATGGGCGAGCCCAAACTTCGTGACGTTCCTAAGTGGACCAATATTGAGCGGTTGAATAAAGAGCGCGAACTGATTGGGTTTTATCTGAGTGGTCATCCGCTGGATAAGTACCGGGAGGATATTAAACTTTTCGCCTCGCATACGCTCTCTGATGATCGGCTGGTGGAAATGGGAGATCGTGAATCGATTAAAATTGTGGGGATTATCACTTCTGTCAGACAGGTGACGGATCGGAAAGGACGGCCAATGGCTTTTATTCAGGTCGAAGATTTGCACGGTGCTATTGAAGTTCTTGTGTTTAGTGATGTATTTGATCGGAATATGGGACTTATTTCATCGGACACAATCATTTTGCTTGATGGAACACTGGATAAAAGAAGGGGCGAACCAAAGATTGTTGCATCACAAATGGAGCGGGTTGAAAATTTGAGGGAGAAATTTCAGAATCAGCTTCAGCTCTATATTAAGCTCAAAACAAATGATGTTACAAAAGATGACCTCACCCAAATGGCAACCCTCATGAGTATACATAAGGGTGAAACGCCTGTTCGGCTAAAAGTGATTAGTGATCATGCCAATGGTCCCATGAAAATGAATGTGAGGAAATTTGTGGTAGAACCGAATAATGATCTCCTAAAAGGGTTAAGGAATATTATTGGCGAAGAATCTGTTCTTTTAATGCGTAACTAATCGTTATTGGAGTTTTTTTTATCTATTTATGCGTCATCCCGCACTTGATGCGGGATCTCCATCCATTGATATGGATTATGAGATATCGCTTCGCGGGCAAAAGATGAGCGTGTGGGAGCACGGTATGACAGTTGAATGGTTTTGGTTAACAGGACTCATGTTTATAAGCAGAAAGTTATTCGATAAGTTATAATGATGGATTTGATAGGATTTAGGTATATGGAAATAGAGGGTTTATTGACGATCTTAATGTAAATTAAATTAAACAGATACAATTATGAGTAAAACAATTGAATTCACAGATGGAAATTTTTCCGATGAAGTAGAAAACAGCGACACTCCGGTTCTGGTCGACTTTTGGGCAGAATGGTGCGGACCGTGCCGAATGGTAGGGCCTGTCGTTGATGAAATTGCCACAGAGTATGATGGCAAAGCCAAAGTTGGAAAGGTAGATGTAGATAGCAACCCTGAAGTTTCCGTGAAATATGGAATCAGAAGTATTCCGGCTCTATTGATTTTTAAGAATGGCGAAGTTGTTGAACAAATCGTCGGTGCAGTACCTAAAGCACAAATCAAAAAGCAGCTGGATGCACAGTTAGTTTAATGAGCATATCCAATGCTTAAAAGTTTTAAAGAGATGATAGAGATATCATCTCTTTTTTTTTGGCTTCAAGGCATTGTGTATCGGGGTACGTATCTCGGACGTCCCCGTCCGAGGACTATCATGTGGAACCGATATTCTTTAGTACATTGCAGTAGGTTAATGAGCTTTCGGAAATGGGTTTGTTTTCTGAAAGGGAATACTGCCGAAGCAGGAGCTTCGGGTTACGTATCCCGGACGAAAGTACTCAATAAGTTTTTACAAACGTTTTAGTTATATCAAAGAACTATCTGCTATTTTTGTTCGTTCGAAACAAATGAATCCGCCCACTAGAACTGATCTATGAGTTTACTTTTAAAACGAATAATAACCACGTTAATAATACTTTCTGTACTGGCTCTTCTTGCATACCCCAAAGTAGAACCTCTTTTTAGCTCTGCATCAGATGATGATAACTCCGGCAGTAATTCCGGTTCTAATTTGCTGAAAGTTGAAGCTGTTAAAATTGCAGAAGAATCTGTTGAAGATCGAATATTTTCAAGTGGTTCTCTTCAGGCGGATGAAGTTGTAGATCTGAGCGTTGAATCATCAGGGTTGATAACAAACATCTATTTCAGGGAAGGTACACAGGTTGAACAGGGAGATTTATTACTTAAAATAAATGACAGCCGGCTCCAGGCAGAAAAAAACAGGAATTCATTTCGAATAAGTCTGGCGGAGCAACGTGAAGAGCGTCAGCGCAGATTACTGGAGAGGGGAGGGATAAGCCAGGATGAGTATGATGCAACACTGAATGAGCTAAATGTTTTGCGATCTGAATTGCAGCTTATTGAGGCCCAGATTGATCAAACTGAATTGAGGGCCCCGTTTTCCGGATCTATTGGATTGAAATATGTCAGTGAAGGTAGTTACATCAGCCCGGACTCAAGAATTGCCACCCTTCAAAAACTTGATCCCATTAAAATCGACTTTTCCGTTCCGGAACGGTATGTAGCCCGGGTCTCTATTGGAGATAAAATTACGTTTGGTGTTCAGGGTGTAGACAGCACATTTACAGGAGAAGTGTATGCGTTTGAACCAAGTATTGACAGGGAAACCCGGTCACTTCAAATTCGTGCCATTACAAATAATGAAGAAAGAATGCTTTTTCCCGGAGCATTTGCCAATATTACCTTGATTTTGGATACCCTTACAGATGCACAGATAGGAAGAGC
>PWFZ01000301.1 GCA_003555185.1 Balneolaceae bacterium
ATTATGTAACCGTTGCTGAGTTTAAAAAGCAGCTAAAACTGATTGATAAACTAGGCTTTACACCGATTACATTCACAGATTATCAGCTATATCAAGAGGATAAGTTAACGCTTCCTGCCAAGCCTATTATCCTAACATTTGACGATGGCTATCTGGATACGTTTGAAAATGCTATTCCCATATTGTCCGAAATGGGTATGAAGGCCGTGATTTTCGTAATGGGAAACAGGAATCTGAACAGAGCCTTTTGGGATGAAAAGGGAGATGACGATGTGTGCCCATTAATGTCGGATGAACAGATACGAATGGCCAGTGAAATGGAGTTCGAAATTGGTTCGCATTCTTTAAATCATGATGAACTTTCAAAATTACCGGAGCACGAGGCTGTTTACTCAATTAATAAATCGAAAAAAGAGATAGAAGCGGTACTTGATGTACCGATTAAAACCTTTGCCTATCCGTATGGAGTTCTCAACAAAAAGATCGAACAAATTGTATCGGACTCAGGTTTTTCGTTTGCATGCGGAGTGTATACCGGATCGCCAAAGTTTGGAGAAACAACCTATGATTTCAGAAGAATCGCAATTAACCAGCACACGGGAACAGTAACTTTTTTACTAAAACTTCTCACTCCCTTTCAGTATGCAGAGTGGATTTATCACCTTATTAAAACAAGAAACAAGAGTCGAAAAGTTAAATCGGCAGTAATGAAAGACAGTATCAATAAAAGACAAAATGGGTTTGATGCCTCAACAGCTAAAAATCCGGAGAATATTTCGAAAACAAACTCCAGATAACAAAACCATATGGAAGTCTGCACTATTAGCATAAAGATGGACCCACCATGCTACGCTAAATCAAAAAAATGAACGTATGAAAACCTTATATATCATCTCAAAGGGCATAGATAAGCTTGCCCCAAATGAAATGAGACAGTTGGAAATTGACAATAAAATACCGCGTGCCTCTCTTCTTGAGCAGGCTATTTCTGCTGAGTTACTGGATGAACGATATCTCAAGATAAAAACCCCTCCATTCCGTAGAGCCATCTATAAGTTTCTGCCTGTAAGTGTCGCCCAGTTGATTGAAACCCTGTTTATCATGCATCGATATGACGCCATTTTATCTCACACCGAAAAGGCAGGTTTTCCGCTTGCCCTTATGATGAAATTACTGAATATCCATAAACCCCATATTGTAATTATCTCCAGAATCACCTCGGTGAATGAGAAAAAATCCAGGCAGAAAATATGGTTTCTAAAAAGGACAAAAGATAAGATCGACAAGTTTTTAATTTGGTCGTCCATGCAGCGCAGAATTGCCATAGAAGAACTTGGTGTAGCCCCGGAAAAAATCATTTTAATTAAGCGTGGCACTGATCAGCAATTCTGGAAACCCCAAAGCAGCGAAACCGATACGATCTGCTCAGTAGGTATGGAAGCACGTGATTACCCCACACTTGTAGAAGCCCTCCGCCCACTAAATATACCGTGCCATATTGCAGCCGGCGCATCCAGGGGCGAAATTTTTAATACTGTAAAAAAACTCCATAACATTAAAGATATCCCGGATTTTATTACGGTAGGCCCAAAGTCACTTCCCGAACTTCGCGACCTATATGCACGGTCCCGTTTTGTGGTTGTATCCCTTTTACCCACAGATTCCGACAATGGTCTCACCACAATACTGGAATCGATGGCAATGGGGAAACCTGTAATCTGTACGCAAACCAAGGGACAAATTGATGTGATACAGGATGGTATAACAGGAATCTACGTCCCTCTGGGAGACAAAAAAGCACTACAGGATGCCATTATTGAATTGTGGAATGACCCGGAACGCTGTAAGAAAATGGGTGCTACAGCTAGAAAATTTATAGAAGAGACTCACAATGTCGAGCAGTTTGTAGAAAGTATTAAAAACGAAATCTACACAACTGTTAATGGCGAGCCACAACAAAAAAAACCTAACCTTGAACAGGTTGAAGCATAGGTTACAAGTAACAAAAAATATTCAACGAGATATCTTGAACAGAACAACATTTTATACTAAAAATGGGGTGTTAACCCCATCAAAAGGAACGCCCATAGCCGGTGAGGAGAACATTACGCTTTCTACAGCGAGAGCATCTGTTTACCTGCCGATTCTACTCTTTTTTTCCATCCTCCTATCGGGTTGCACAAACTCCTCTGAAAAAAAATTCATAGCGGTAAACCTGGTGGGTTATGAAACAGGAACTCCCAAACAGGCTTTTCTTGCAAACACAGAAGCTGATCTATTCCAAATTGTCCGTACGGACAACTCAGAAGTCGTTATGACTGCCCCTGTCGGATTACCATCCAAAATTGATTCGGTGTCTGGAGATCGATTATCAACCCTCGACTTTTCCATCTTCAACTATCCCGGAGAGTATAAAATTGTGACTTTAGGGCCGGGCAAAGTTACATCACTCCCATTCCAAATCAGGGAGAATGTTTATAGTGATGCACTGCAAACCATGGTGAAAAGTTACTATTACCATCGCTGTGGCACTGCTGTGGGAAATGGGACCGAATGGAGATATGATGTTTGCCATCTTGATGATGCTCCCTTTTTTGATGATCCCGAATCAGCAAAATTCGTTACCGGTGGCTGGCATGATGCAGGCGATTACAATAAATTTTCCGGAAACACAGCGTTAAGTGCAGGCTTGATGTTGTACACATACGAATCTAAACCTGATAATTTCACAGATGCACAGCTTGGAATCCCGGAATCAGGAAATGGGACGCCCGATATTCTAGATGAAGTTAGCTGGGCTCTGGAGTGGCTTTTAAAAATGCAGCGGGAAGATGGCGCCGTGTACCATAAGGTGTCTCAGAAAAAATGGATCGGGGAATATTTACCTAATGAAGACCCATCCACTCGATATATTTTTGATGTCAGTAGTGCGGCAACGGCATCCTTTGCGGCGGCAGCTGCGCTGGGAGCAAGGCATCTGGCCGAGTTTGACACAGCATTTTCTATGGAATTATCAAGAGCGGCCAAAAAAGCATGGGCCTTTCTTGAAATGCATCCGGATAACAAGCCTATAGGCGGGTTTAAAAATCCTGATGGGGTTTCGGGTGGTGGGTATGGCGATCCAAATGATCTTGACGAACGACTTTGGGCATCCGTTGAGCTTTACAGACTAACTGATGACGATGCTTACCTCAATTATTTTATTCAAAACTATAAGAAAATAAGCCACTACCCCATTCCGCCAATTAGTTGGCGAGACGCTGAAAGCCTGGCTTTTCGTGCATTTCTCGCATCAGACACAAAAGGCAGATATCATAGCGACTTGGCATTTATTCGGGAAAAAACAATTCTCCATGCAGATGCCATATTAGTAGTGCACAAAAATAATATTTACCGAAATTTAATTAAACCGGATCAATATTACTGGGGCTCAAACAGTGTAGGATTGGCCTATGCATTTGACTTGATTCAGGCATATAAACTTACAAATGATCTGGAATTTAAACATGCAGCACTCGACCAGCTACACTACGTTTTAGGCAGAAATCCTTTCAACCTTTCGCAAGTCACAGGGGTAGGGTCAGCAGCGGTTAAGAAACCTTACCATCAATTATCTGAAATGGGTGGGTTTTCCTCGCCTGTACCCGGTATGCTTGTGGGCGGACCAAATAATCGAATACTGTTAAATGAAAAAGAAATATCGCCCTGGCCCGGGAAAAATTATGAAGACACATTTGCTAACTTCTTTGTAAATGAACCTGCAATCAACTTCACCGCGATTGCAATTTATGTAACAAACGCATTTTCAACTACACAAAGTCAATCTAATGAGTTGACCACTTCCAAATAACCACATCAATGACCCTACTTGAAATTATATTTTTATCACTTTTTATCGCTGTCGCACCTCTTATTGCATATCAGTTTTTTTTAGGGTTATTAGCTATAAAAGCCAAAAAAATCACCGATTTTGAAACCTCATCAAACCGAAAGTTTGCGATTGTTGTACCTGGCCATAACGAAGAAAAAATTATAGCAAAAACAATCTATAGTTTGTCAGGACTCATTTACCCCAAGAAAAATTATGATGTATTCGTCATTGCTGATAATTGTACTGATAATACTGCAAATCTGGCACGCTCACTTGGAGCAAACGTTTTAGAGCGATTTAATAAAAAGGAAAAGGGAAAAGGGTACGCGCTCAGGTGGGCATTTGATCAGTTATTGGACTACAAAGAAGAGTACGATGCAATAATTGTTGTAGATGCAGACAGCCTTATTTCCGGAAATTACCTTGAAGTAATGAACTACTATTTAGAAAATAATAGCACCGTTATTCAAAGTAGTGATCTTGTATTGCCTGAACCGGGCAACTGGAGTATTGAGTCATCAAGAATTGGGTTTTTACTATATAATTATGTAAAACCATTGGGAAGAAAAAGGCTCAATTTTAATATGGGTTTACGCGGCAATGGAATGTGTTTTAGCAGTGAGATATTACGAAAAATCCCCTGGCAGGCTTGGTCGTTAACGGAAGACCTGGAATATGGATTAATACTGATGCTGAACGGCGTAAAAATTGATTTTGCACCGGAAGCCACGGTAATGGCACAAATGCCAAAAGAGCCAAAAAACGCAGAATCTCAGCGGTCGAGATGGGAAATTGGCAGGTATCAAATCATAAGAAAATATACTCTTAAATTTTTATACCAGGCTATCAAAAAACGCTCCGTTACTTATTTTGATGTATTCATTGACTTAATAACCCCCCCTTTTGTAAACATGATGCTCTTGGTGACAACCACTTTCACGATGGCTATGCTGCTTTGGTTTTGGGGATTAATATCCCTCATGTATATTATAATTTGGGGAGGATTGGTAGTTGTAGGGTTTGCATATCTTTTTGTAGGCCTTTACGTGGGTGGCGCAGATAAAAACCTTTATAAATCACTCTTTCATTTACCCGTCTATATCTATTGGAAGATGAGGCTATATGGCAAGGTTTTAAAGAAGGGTAAAGAGTCGAAGTGGATTAAAACTGAACGAGATGGGTAACTAAAGTGACCTGGCATCCCGACAGGCTCGTCGGGACTGCAAGGTACTGTGTTAAAATTCAGGTTTATTTCTTTACGCCAAAATAATTGCGATCGGTTGCCGTCCTATTCCGGGAATACTGTCCACCATAATCTATGCGCTCGGATAATTCCAGACGACTGGCCAGATGCTTTTCTATAAGTTTGCCAAGGCGCTCTTTCGCACGGCGAAAAGTTTTGATGAGTTTTTTAGGATTTTCTGAACTTCATTAACCTGAATCCCGATATGCGTTTGAGCGTGAAGCTGATTGGACAGCTCGGTGATTTGATGCTGCAGATTAGCTTTGGTTCGGGTAAGCTGGCGAAGCTCCCTCCAGAACGGATCAATGCCTTTCCAGCGGACAAGTTTACGCTCGCACCCCATTGAGCAAGCCCATAGACATCAAAACTTATCGGTTTTACTGCGCAGCCCGCGAGAAGCAAGATAGGATTAGCTTTGGAAGGTAATACCGGCCTCCTGTAAGAGTCGCGATTGTTCCAGGAGTATACCCGAACTGATGAATTAATCAATATCTCAAAACTCTGCCAGGAACTCCGCGCTGCTTCGTACTCTGGCAGGTTGTTTAGGTCAAAGAAGCCAGAGGTCGCCTTCGAGACGGGTAATAAAAGCGTTGCCTGCCTGAATATCATGTTTAAGATCAACATTGGAACTGTGAAGAAGTGTCCACATTCTTGCAGGCATACATATTGCCTTCGTGGTAAATGGTGTTTTCATATGATTAGCCATCAATCTGCCTGCGAGTTCAACTCCTCCCCGGCTGTAAGCATGCCAGGTAAGCGTATCAAAAAGAAGTGTCTCCTTACCGGGAAGGCTTACTGCCTGAATGACTTCACATACGCTACCTTTTTTTGAATAATAGATGAACCACCCAATAATACTTTCACCATTCATAATCGCAAGCTTATGGAACGTACCGTATCGTTTTTCCTTGGCCAAAAGGTTAATTCGATGCTCTATTTTTGACTGATTGTAATCAGGAAAAAGTGAATATCCCGACCTGGCTTTTTCCAGTGCGTGCAGCAATAATTCGGACGTTAAGGGTCGTAGCTGAATATCAGGCTTTTTTCGGTGAAACAATGGCACCTGTAAAGCGCCGGCTACTGTGTCCATCCCTGAAGAGGATGCATGAGCAAGTTTACCAAGTGGCTTACCCAACCGTTTTAAAAAAGGTCGCAATGCAAAAGAGGCAGGTCTTAATGGCACTTTATAATAAATGCTTTCACTTACAGATGGCTCCCCACCTAATCGCTTCCAGAATAATTGCATTGTTTCCACAGAACCATCAGAAAACGAAAGCTCCTGAGGGCCGGATATAAATTCCTGAAGCATCTTCATGGGTATAAGCTGCTCACGCGCTTTCTCAGTTGCCATTAGATGATGGCAGTTTGCCGCGGTGATTTTACTTCCCTTATATAGGAAAGATGTTGTTGTAACCCCCAAAAAACCGTCTACATTTCCTTCTTTAGACCTGCTAACCAATGAAGAGATAGCAGATGATTTTTCACCATCATTAAAATAGAGCTCATCTATTGTTTTCTTCAAATAGGAGATGGAAACTTCACTGCTTCTGGGAAAATATATTTGAGACAACTTCGCTACTTCCTCAATATCATCGTAGTCGAGTTGACTAATTTCCTGTTTCATAGTGTGATTATCTGGACTGAAACGCTGAAGCTTCAGATCTGTCTGTCTTAATTTTGGATAGTCATCCATTGGTAGTCATCTCCACTTTCATAAATTTTTAAAGTCGTTTGCTTATTCGTTCTAATAAAAAATTGGCATACCTGATTATTGTCGGCTCCGATTTATTTTGGCTCATTATAACCTGCATACGAATGCGCTCTACTAAGACCTTTTTCTGTATAGTTTGAACAGATATTATAAACCATTTATACAGCTTTTGATGGCCTGAAGAATCAAATATGTGAATTGTCTTATTTTGATTAACATTCGTGGCTAATCGCTGTTTATAAATTTCATTACCACGCATAAAATCAAATGTCATTTCTCTTTTAACAGCCTCCAACACGGTTGCCATTAAAAGCACTTTACCGGGGGCATTCCTATAATACGTTGATGATGTATTTAATGCCCGGTGTTGACCGTAAAACCGTTCATTGTATACTATCAGAACATCAATGGCCAAACAATGTTCAATTCCCTGTTCTTCTTTCGGGAATACTGCACTTATTTGCAGGTACCCTTTTCCATGCATTTTTTCAGATATTTCTATGAAAAAATTATACATGGGAAATTCGCCAAATGTGCCCGCTAACCCCTGTTCTCTCCATTGATTCTGATGGAGTTCAACAAATCGGTTAAGGTTTGCTTTAAACTTATTCTTGTCATTCAAATGCTCTACACGAAATAGCTTCTTATCCCCCTCTTTTAATGTCTTAAGTGCTCTTCTAACATTACTTCTTTCTTTCACCGTTAATTTTTTTAAGTAATGACTCCACTTTTTTTCAGGAAGGATTTGAAGAGACTTTGATGCATTTATTGTATCTAATGTATAACCGGGTAACGAAAAATTATTATCTAAAATAGTAAAAGTAGTGCTGAGTTCAGGTACCTCTTCAAGAATCAGCTCATCAAACTTAACTTCATATTTTAAGAAAAAAAGGAAATGATCATAAAAGTATATGATATAATCGTTGTGTATCAAAAACTGTAAATAATCTGAATAGGCTGTCTCGCCCAACAGCATCCCGCCCTCCGTTTTGTTGACTCTTGACCCTATCATGCGGAGATAAACATACATTTCCACCCCCAAAACAGTAAAACGGTCACAAAACAGAGGCGCTATGCCAACAACCGTTTCTTTATCATATAAGACAAAAATCTGTAGTTCTCCATACGTTCCGAAATGATCCCACCATGTGCGGTTCCAGTCAAATGTCTGAAAAATATGCGACTCAGTTTGTTTGCACAGTAAACTCCAATCTTCTTCCAATTTATCAAAATCTTCCTTAGTTCTGATTACCCGATGCTTTACAGATGTTAATTTTTGGTTTTTTGTTGTAGTTTTTAAAAATGTACTGTTTAAATCGTCTTCATTTTCCATTCGTTAGCAGTAAAATATTCCCCTTTTTATTATAGTTGTCTTGCCTTATTAGTCTCTAACAATCAAGCATAATTACGCAACGTCATCTCAAATGATACCCGGGCAATCATCCTGGACATCGCTTTTATAGACCTGTAATCTTCTATATCCAGCTCTTCCGGTGATATGGTTATATCAAACCCGTCCTCTAATGCCATCATTAGCTGTACAAGTGCCAAAGAGTCCAAAAGCCCCGACTCTATCAGATCCTGCTCAACTTCTATATTCTCAACCGTTAATGAGTCTCGTACAATGTTTGATACTCTTCCATGTATATTTATAAGTGCATTCATCTTTCTCTCTCTTGTTTATTAAATTTGTGACCATATTTACTTTTCAAAGTTTTCCGACAGTTTTTTCCGATCAATTTTTCCATTTCCATTTCGAGGTAGCACCTCGTACTCTTGCCAGTAATGGGGCATCATATATGCCGGGATTTTACTCCGAAGCTTCTCCTTTAACACTAGTGCCAGTTCCCCATTTTTCAACTCGGGACCAACATATGCACAACCAATTGCGGTACCCTCAAATCCATTTCTCCTGATCGGTACCACGGCATACTCTCTTAATATTTCATTATGTCCCAATGCCACTTCAATTTCACCGAGTTCAATACGATATCCCCTGCTTTTAATTTGATAGTCTGATCTACCGTGAAAATAAACCAGATCATTTTCCACTGAAGCTAAATCGCCGGTTTTATAAATTCTTTCCTTCTCCCCATCTACATTTGTATAATCAATAAATACGGCAGCTGTTTTGGCAGTATCCCGCCAGTAGCCCGGGCTAAGACCTTCTCCCGAGATGTATAAATCGCCAATTTCTCCGGTTAAAACTTCTTTCATATTCTCATCAAGAATCAGAAGCTCTTCTCCTTCACAAGATATTCCAATCGGAATTTTAGTTTGATCATCCGGGATTTCCGGCACAGTATAATAACTGCTCGCAATGGTAGCTTCCGTAGGGCCGTACAGATTCGTGAATTCAACCGAAGGTAAATTTTCCATCCAGTATTTTAATGCCGGTAATGGGAATACCTCTCCGCACCAAATCAGTCTCTTTAAGCTTGGAAATCCACCTTTTGGAATCGCTTTAAACTTCGACAAATAGCTCAGTGCCGATGGTACAGAAAACCACTGATCCAGTTCATTATCAAGTATAAATCCGGATAATTTTTTGGGGTTTATGCTGATATCTGTAGGAACCAAAAACAAATGACAGCCAGCCGCAAAGGCTCCATATATATCAAACGTAGAAAGATCAAAATGTAGCGGAGAATGGCATGAAGTACGCTCACCCTCCTTCATGTTAAAAAAAGGAACCGCCCAGTTTATAAACGATATAATATTATTATGAGTGATTACTACCCCTTTTGGCTCCCCTGTTGAGCCCGATGTAAACAGAATATGTGCAGCCGTATTGGGATCACGGACAACCTGATGGGGTATGTTTGGATGCCCCTCTATATCGGAGTAGGCAAATTTTGGAGGAGAATCATCAGCATACTTCATCTCCTTATCGGACCACCAAACCCAGGGAATAAAACTTAATTCACACTTAACATGAAATAAATCCTGAAAGTGGTGTATAGAGTGGTTATCTACAAAAATCAGCGAGGGGTCGGACGATTTAATAACTTTGATCACTCTTTCCGGCGGACTCTTAAAATCCAGCGGTACATACACCCCACCCGCCTTGCTAATACCCAGCATGGCAACAATCGTTTTTGGTGTTTTGTCCATAAATAAACCAACCCGATCTCCCGGGCTAAATCCATCTGCGATTAATTGCCCCGCCAGCTTGTTACTCTTCATTTCGAGTTCAGCATACGTGATGTATTCCTCATTAAGCGTAACCGCCACTTTGGAGCCATTATCTTCTACCTGCTCTCTTGACCAATCGTAAATCATCTTACTTGTTCTTGCTGTTCTAATTTTTTGTAAGCCCGATTAAATACCTGAACCGTGCTATGTAGTTCTAATTCTGAAACGGGTGTATCAATAATGCAGGTTTTACAGCCTGCACGCAGATACGCAGAAAGTTCTTGTGCCACCTCTTGATAATCTCCGACCAAGTATGGGCAAAATGTATGGTAATGCTTAAAAGGCCCCAGCCAATACACAGGCTCATCTTTCTCGCCAATCCCATTACTATCGGATAGCTTTTCATGCCACTTGGAATCGGAAGCATTTTTCGCAAGCTGATGTAGCATCTTTCCGTTTCTGGTTTCAGGAAAGCGTTTGCGTGCATCATTCCATGCTTTTTCGTGAGTATGGCGAGCCAATATCCCAATTCGAATCCCCTCTATCGAGGAGTCCCGGTTTGATTCGGAATACACTTCTACAGGCTCAGGATATTGTATTCCCTGTACACCAAGGCGGGCTGATGTTTCTTTTGCAGCACTCGATGATCCTGACAAATAATACAATGGCTGGAGATCCTCAGGCATTTCGGGTTTTAACTTTAAATTTTTTATTTGATAGTGTTTTCCTTCATACGTTACACCCACTTTTGATGTCAGCAGCTGCTGAATTATTTCAGTGTATTCCGTCAACCGTTCGTAACGCTCATCATGTTTTGTGGGGTCACTTAATGCTTTTAAATCATTTGTAAATCCTCCGGCAACAAGGTTTAATGCAATACGGCGTCCATATATCAAAGCGATGGTCGATATTTTTTTTGCCACCGTATATGGATGCATATATGCCGGTTGTAAAGCAACCATCGGGATTAACTTCCGGGTGTGATCTAATATTACGGTCGAAATCACCCATGGATCCGCAAGGCTATTATCACTGTAAACGAGAATTCCCTTGCAGCCATATCGTTCACTTTGTGTAGAAATTCGTTTTAGTTCACGAATAAATTGAAGTCTGTCCTGCGATACTGATCCCGGTATAGTTGTAAATAATTCTATATTCATTTTTACAGGCTTTTTAAAACTTTTATAGACGCTCAGTATTCGTATAAAGTCTGAATGAACGCTCTCGATTTCTTTGATTTACTATTTTTATTACAAGAGATGTGCCAAACTTCAAAAAAACACCTATCAATCCTTAAATACTTTTGAAAGCAGTTTTTGAGCCCAAACACGAAAAATTATTCGAACTATGTGAACATTTATACACAGTTGATAGTGGCTAACTGTGTATAAAAAACCCACTGAATTATCGTATAGATTTTGTTACTTAATAGTAAATCAAGAAGGCACCGGGATCTTAAATATCTCCATTATGAACATTCTACTAATTGCGGAAGAATCTGCAGGCATTCAAACTCTTCGACTATTAGCTGATAGTCATCACACCCTTAAAAGCGTCCTTTGCGATACATCAAAAAAAGGAACAAGTGTTGCATCTATTGCAACAAAAAATGGGTTCAATATTCAACCTGCTGCTCTGGTTAAAGATCCATCTTTTGCAGGGTGGTTGCTCGACAACAATATTGATATGCTGCTTAATGTCCATTCTCTATTTGTGATCTGTCCTGAAGTGATTGAAGCAGTTAAATTTGGAGCTTTTAATCTTCACCCCGGCCCACTGCCAAATTATTCCGGTTTAAATGCACCAAGCTGGGCTATTTACAATCTGGAAAAAGAGCACAGGGTTACGCTACATCAAATAGAAAACTCCATTGATTCAGGAGATATAATAGACGAAGCAAAATTCCCAATATCTACTACAGAAACAGGGTTGAGCCTGAGCGCGAAGTGTGTAAAGCACGGTTTGCAACTCATTCGCACATTTTTAGATCGTGTTCAATCAAACCCCGGATCCATCACCCGCTCAAAGCAAGATCTTTCGCTTCGCACCTATTATTCAGCAAAAAGAATACCCAATGCCGGTAGAATTCAATGGGATAGTACTGCCGAAAAGATTGACGCATTTGTACGAGCCTGTAACTACTCGCCTTTCCAATCTCCATGGGGAACTCCAAGAACATCGAAAGGAAAAATTGATATCTCGATTCTCAAAACGGAAATCAGTGACCTTTCCTGCAATGAAACACCCGGCACAATTGGTAAAACCGTTAACGAAAAAACAGCAGTAGCAACACGGGATTACTGGATTCTGGTTAACCGTTGTTTAATTGATGGAAATCACGTTGATGCCGATACTTTTTTGAAACCCGGCGATCTGCTGATCTAAGAATCCTATAAAAAATTAATGCAGAATTAGTTCAGCTTGCGAGTCAGCGACACCGCGCAACACATTTACAGCACTCCGGTTTAAGACAATTCATAAATTGCCTTCACATACGAGTTCGTTTCTTTCCTAACAAAAAATCCGATCCAATAAAAATGGGCATCCTTTTTGCTTAACCATTAGCATACCCGTTTGGATCGGGATAACATCAAACCACAGGAGAGACACATATATGACGTTAAGGCGAATGATCAAGCGTATCAGGAAATATTCAATTAAGGACTACCTGGCCGGCTTCTTCTTTTCGGGGAGTTTTGATAAATCCGGAGTCCTCGTTTTTTCTGATGGACGGCCTTATCCAAAAGTTATCCATAAAGGCGGGAAACTTATTACGGGGCACTGCCAGTTCTACTCCGGAGTGCGATTGGAAATCGGCAAAAATGGACTTCTTCAAATTGGAAATGGCACCTACCTGAATCGAAATACTCTTATTGTTTGCGAAAAAGAGATAGTAATTGGCCAAGACTGCAAAATAGCATGGGATGTCATCATCATGGACTCTGATCTACATCCTATCAACTCCAATCCAATCGTAAATAAGCCGGTTCGTATTGGCGATAAGGTTTGGATTGGATGCAGATCCATTATTTTAAAAGGCGTAACCATCGAACCGGGAGCCGTTGTTGCGGCGGGATCGGTGGTCACAAAAAATTTTCCCGCCAATACCGTTTGGGGAGGGGCTCCCGCCCGATATATTTGTGATGTATCTCCTGAAAATAACCCCTCAAAAATGAATGGTGTGGAAACTTATCGAAAGTAACACTCTTACCCTTCTCCCCTCTCTCTATACGTGTAAAAAAGTTACTCTGCACTTTTTTGATCGATCTTCAAAACCTTCACCAAGACCTTTTTAAGATCATTAGATGATCTTTTTCACAATTGGCATATAACTTGCTTTTATGAAAGTAACGGGATTCAAGAGTTGACCGTTTTTTATTGAATACAAGAGGAGAGAGAAAATCACATGCTAACAATTGAGAAAACAAATACGTACCAGGTTTTGGGAGTAGATATATCTACTTACTCAAAAGAAGAGTTTTACCTATTGGTTCAGGAAAGATTAAAGGATGATGATGAAGCTTCCCCTCCATTATTTGTAGTAACTGTAAATCCGGAAATAGCTATTCAGACCATCACTGATAATGAGTTTAAAGAGGTTTTAAAAAAGTCGTCCATCAATACTGCAGACGGCGTGGGAATAAGCTGGGCCGTCAACTTTTTGTACAACAAACATATCGATCGTATTACAGGGTCCGATTCATTCGAGAAAATTTGCACGTACTGCGCAGAGTACAATCAACCCGCATTTTTCTATGGTGCAGCTCCCGGTATTG
>PWFZ01000304.1 GCA_003555185.1 Balneolaceae bacterium
GACAATGGGAAAGTAGATAAAATGCGTGCAGGAGAGGTTCCTATTTATGAGCCCGGGCTTAACCGTGTATTTGATCGCTCTATCAGAGAAAAAAGATTAACGTTTACCACAAATCTGGAAGACGCTTTTAAGGATGCAGAAGTAATATTTCTTTGTTTACCAACTCCTCCGGGGGCAGATGGGCAGGCCGACCTTAGTTTTGTGCTGGGAGTGGCTGACGAGCTCGGAGATCTTTTTGAGAAGTACGGTGAGTATAAAGTAGTAGTAAATAAGAGTACCGTTCCTGTAGGGACAGCGGATAAAGTACGAGAGAAAATCGCTTCAAAAACGGATGTAGAATTTGATGTGGTTTCCAACCCCGAATTTTTGAGAGAGGGAGCTGCTGTTGAAGATTTTATGAAGCCAGAACGGGTTGTAATTGGCACCAGAAGTGAACGAGCGGCCGAAATCATGAATACTCTTTATGAGCCGTTTGTACGAAGTGGCAACCCCATTATCGTGATGGATGAACGAAGTTCAGAGCTGACCAAATATGCAGCCAACTCCATGCTTGCTACCAAAATTACATTTATGAACGAGATTGCAAACGTTTGCGAAAAAGTAGGAGCAAATGTTGACAATGTTCGCCGTGGTATTGGAACCGACTCTCGCATAGGAAAACGATTTCTATTTGCGGGAATTGGATATGGCGGAAGCTGTTTCCCAAAAGATGTTCAGGCTATTCATCACACATCAGCCGGATATGGGTATGACTTTAAGATTTTAGGTTCCGTGATGAAAGTGAATGAATCACAGAAAACATCCATCATTCCCAAAATGAATGATCATTTTGAGGGAGATTTAAGTGGAAAAACCGTTGGTATTTGGGGATTAAGCTTTAAGCCCGAAACCGATGATGTACGCGAAGCTCCGGCGCTTTATATAGCCGATGCTTTAGCTGACAAGGGGGTGAAAATGAAAGTGTACGATCCCGAAGCGATGGAAACGTTTAGGGTGGCTGCATCAGAGAAGGCCCTGAAAAATATTGAGTTCATGGAAGACCGTGACAGCGTATTGGAAGATATAGATGCTTTAATTATCTGTACAGAGTGGAACGAATTTCGCCGGCCTAGTCTGGAAAATTTTGCAAAGCTGATGAAAAACCCAATTATTTTCGATGGCAGAAATCTCTATGATTTAAATCGTGCTAAAGAGGCAGGACTTACCTATTACAGTGTGGGCAGGCCTTCAGTGATATAACTATTTATCGTAACCACGTGTTCGAGTGAACACGTGGTATTTAATAAACTTGTACACACATCAATTCATCATGAAAAAACAACGGATACTCATTACAGGCGGGTCGGGATTTTTAGGTTCTCATCTTTGTGATAGATTTATTAAAGAAGGGTATCACGTAACCTGTATGGATAATTTACTTACAGGTTCTATCGAAAATATTTCTCACCTGATTGGAAAAGAGAATTTCGATTTTGTGAAGTATGATGTTACCAATTACGTGCATGTTAAAGGAGATCTGGACCTGGTACTTCATTTTGCATCTCCAGCTTCTCCAATCGATTATCTCGAAATGCCAATCCAGACATTAAAAGTCGGTTCGTTGGGGACACATAAAGTGCTGGGTTTGGCAAAAGAGAAAAAAGCACGGTTTTTACTCGCATCAACAAGTGAGGTTTATGGAGATCCTCTTATTCACCCACAAAGTGAAGAGTATTGGGGGAATGTAAACCCAATTGGTTCCCGTGGGGTGTATGATGAAGCCAAACGATTTGCAGAAGCAATAACGATGGCATATCAGCGGTTCCACAATATGGAAACACGTATTGCTCGAATTTTTAACACGTACGGCACACGGATGCGGCTTGATGATGGCCGCGCACTGCCTACATTTATGAGGCAAGCGTTAAAGGGAAATCCCATAACCGTTTTTGGTGATGGATCCCAAACCCGATCGTTTACCTATGTTGATGATCTGATTGAGGGAATTTTTAGATTAGCCCATAGCGATGAGTCAGAACCGGTAAATATCGGCAACCCTGAGGAGACAACCATCCTGGAGTTTGCAAAAGAGATTGTTGAATTGACAGGAAGCAAAAGTAAAATAGTTTACGAAGATCTTCCCGATGATGACCCTAAAATTCGTCAGCCGGATATTTCAAAAGCACGCCGGGTTTTGGACTGGGAGCCTAAAGTTGCCAGAAAAGACGGATTGAAAATGACACTCGACTACTTTAAGCATCAGGTAGATAAAGCAAATGGCGAAAAAAAAACTAATTGATTTATATCCCTATCGCCTGAAGAGTGGTAAACCGGAATTTCTGGTTTTAAAACGGGCATCAGGTAAAATCTACCAGCATCAGTGGCGGATGATTGGCGGTAAAGTGGAATCGGGTGAGACATCCTGGGAAGCATCATTGCGCGAACTCAAAGAAGAAACCGGACTTACCCCAGACCTGCTTTGGACAATACCCAGTATAAATCAATTTTATGAGCACAAATCGGATACGATCCATTCAATACCTGCGTTTGGAGCTGAAATAGGAGATGATAAATCACTAACACTGGATGATGAGCATACTACCTACGAGTGGATTGACGCTAAATTAGTTGAAAACTATATCTTATGGCCGGAACAACGAAGACTAATTCATCTTACAAACGATATCATCACGTCAAATCAAATCCTGGACGATTGGCTCGTACCTATACCTTCTTAATAACCGTACTGCTACTTATATCTGCAGTTTCTATAGAACACTCTGAAGCTCAAACCAGAGGCTATGAACTATTACCGGCACCGGATCTGTGGTACAATGATGTTGACGGTATTCGGGTAGGTGTTCGGGTTCAGGGCCAGATGAGAGGGACATTCGAAGAGGGCCCTCATCGTCTTAATGGTGGTTTGTGGCTCAGTACCTGGTTTCCCTCAACTCCTGTATCATATTATTTGCGTTACACAAATCCAATTCAAAGGTGGTCTGAATACGGCAGTGAAGCTAACTATCAGCTAACTACTTCTATAAGAACGGGCTATCACATACATGGCATAGGATTTAACAAGCGCTGGCAGGAGGGGTTTGATGAACGTAATTA
>PWFZ01000409.1 GCA_003555185.1 Balneolaceae bacterium
GTTCGCGGGTCGCCGGCCTCAAACATTCCCAGCATAAAATCTACAACCTGAGCTGATTTATCGGCCTCTCGCTGTGCTTGTTCGAAGGCAGCTGTAGTTTGATGCGAATACCGGGTTATGGTGATCAGATAACCGACCATTAGCACTAGCACAGTAGCTACAACAGTAATTTCAACTGAGTTTCTTCCAATAAACTTCTTTGTTCTGTATACCCTGGAATTGGAGTGGGCTGAAACGGTTTTACCCGCCAGATGTCGTTGTATATCAATTAATAATTGCTCTGCTGATTCATACCTGCGATCCGGTTCTTTGCAAAGCGCCTTCAGAATGATGGCATTGATATCACCACGGAATTTTTTTTTAAGCTTAACGGGATCAGTACCACGATTTTTACAGGCCTTATTTACTTCTTCTGTGTTCTGATTTATCGTGATTGAATTGAGGGGCACGGTTTCACAAATAATCTTCTCAATCAATTCCGGTGATTGTCCGTCAACATTATATGGAAGAAAACCCGTAAGCAACTCGTGAAGTACAATTCCAAGCTGATAGATGTCGGAGGCCGTGGTTATGGCGTCTCCGCGAAGCTGTTCGGGGCTTGCATAAGAGGGTGTAAGCGGAAGTAATCCAGGCTGATGCAGCGTCACTTCAGATGGATCAGGATTATCAGTATTAAGAACTTTAGCGATACCAAAATCAAGAAGCTTTACTCTGCCGTCCATGGTAATTAGAATGTTTGATGGTTTCAGGTCACGGTGAACGATCAATTTTCGGTGGGCATATTGAACGGCTTCGCAAACCTGCAGAAACAATTTCAGCCGTTCGTTTATAGACATTCTTCGTTTATCACAATAACTGTCAATGGGTTGCCCATCCACAAATTCCATTACATAGTAAGGCTGTCCGTTTTGAGTGACTCCACCATCAAGTACACGGGCAATATTATCATGTTCCAAAGACGCCAGGATTTGGCGTTCACTTTTAAATCGTTGTACCTGATTTTTCGTAGCAAACGCACTTCGTAAAAGCTTAAGGGCTACACGCTGGCTGAACTCACCATCGGCCCTTTCAGCCAGCCACACGCACCCCATGCCACCATGACCCAACTCTTCAACGATCTTATAATTACCAATCTTTTGACCTTTATTTTGATTGACTTCTGTATAACAAAATGCAGTATTCCTTAGCGAATCGATGGATTTATCAAGTACACTTGGCATCTCATAAGATTCAATAAGTGATTTAACTTCGTCGATTAGCTCCGCTTCCCCATCGCACGCCTGTATTATGTACCGTTCTCGGTCGGCTTTCTCAACCCCCAGGGCCTCTGAAAAAATCTGTGTTATTTTCACCCAATTGTAATCCATGGTATTACGCTAAGCGCAATGCGCAAAAGCATTTAGCATTTAATGAGTTTTGGAAGTTCATGATTTTTCTGCAACGTTTGTCCAACTCTTTTAAAATCTCCTCTCTGGCAGATTCAGATACCAACCTTCTTCTATAGATTAAGATCAGTATGTTCGCATTTTCAAAAGTTGAATTCCTTGCGTATTCCAGATTTTGAATTAACGCTTTATTCGACCATGCTCCCCTTAACTGAACAGCAAATCGATAGAGCCTTTTCCGTTCAAGGTTATCTGCAATGTCAAAAAGACGATCAGCTATTTCAATTGCCAGATGCCAGATTTCTAAATCTTCAAATCTAAACTTTGCCATAATATCACCTTTTAAAATTTTGTCAGATTGTACTGATATGAACAAAAAACTCATAAATCCTTACATTTTTTATTCACTGCCATGCGCATTACACCTGCACTATGCGCTTAGCCCACTGCTCCCAGCTCTCTGTTTAGCCATGCCCGTGCAACTTTCCAGTCCCGGCATACAGTGGGCGTGGATATATTTAGGGCACTGGATGTTTCATCAATGGTAAGGCCGCCAAAAAACCGACATTCTACCACCCGAGCCTGACGTTCATCTATTTTTTCCAAATGATCAAGGGCTTGGTGTATGGCCAGAATATCATCAAGGTTAACTTCCGAAATGGCATGACTCTCCCCAAGAGTAACCTTATGCTGCTTCCCTCCTCTTTTCTGCGCGTTCTGTTTTACGGCATAATCCACCAGGATATTTCGCATAATCTGCGAGGCAATACCAAAAAAATGGTCCCTGTTTTGCCAGTTAATCTCGTTAAACTGTACAAGCTTTAGGTAAGCTTCATGAACCAGTTCAGTAGTGCTTAGCGTGTGATTTTTTCTCTCACCATTTAAACGATGCCGGGCCATCTGATGCAACTTTTCATAAACGAGAGGAATAAGCTCGTCAATTGCTTCGCGGCTGCCGGAAGCGTGTTTGTGAAGCAGTGTTGTTATATCAGACTTGTCCATGACTCTCTGTTATGGATTACAATTTCCGATTATAAAATCAAATAGGCGATTTATTTTTGTGATGCACTTTCATGATTTTTTTGGCTTTTAATAGTACAGGGTATTTGACATTTCATTTATAAACACGCCCTAAACTGTAATTAAACAAATGAAAGGAATTAATACCATGATACACTCAAAAATTTTATCTATTTCTACCATCATATTATTAACGATTATCCAGGTATCTATTGCACAGGAAAACCAACATCATGAACATGGTGTGGTCAGTTTTGAAACATCCTGCAATGCAGAAGCACAGGAGAAGTTTGAGCATGGACTGGGCATGCTCCATCACATGATGTACGATCAGGCGGAAGGCATTTTTCAACAGGCAACAGATGTTGATCCCGATTGTCATATGGCATATTGGGGAATTGCTATGACACAGCTGAATCCCCTTTGGGCACCATCCGGCGAGCAACAGTTAGATAAAGGCTGGGGTGCGATTCAAAAAGCCGAAGGTGCACCTACTGAACACGAACAGGCACATATAGGTGCGATAAGAGCCTATTTTGAAACGGCCAGAGAAAGTGGCCACCAAGATGGGCTAAAGGCATGGGGAAAGGAACTGGAAAGTCTGCATCAAAATTATACGGATGATATAGATGCCGCTGCATTCTATGGGTTGTCACTACTGGCAACAGCTTCACCTGATGATGAAAC